>DATLUO010000097.1 GCA_035533075.1 Pirellulales bacterium
CTCACCCCGGTCAAGGACAATTCGCTGATCGAGTACCAGTATCCCCAGTACAGCGGAGGTGCATCCCAGTACATTTTTGTGGGTCTTGAGCACTATTCATTGACGCCCATGCGCGGCCTTGTCGACTTCAACGTTGCCGGCAGTATTCCCGCGGGCTCAACGATCAATAGCGTGACGCTCACCGTGTCGATCGAGTTGACCAATTCCACCACCGCCGTAACTCCCACCGTAGAGCTGCACGACGTGCTGTCGAATTGGGGCCAAGGCACGGGGATCCCCACTGCTTTCATGCCGCCGTTTGCTCCGACCACGACCAATGACGCCACCTGGACAAACACCTTTTATCCCAATCAGTCCTGGAAGACCCCCGGCGGCGATTTCTCCTCCACGGTGAGCGGCACGACGGTTTTCGGCGCGGACGGTACAAGCTCCACGTGGAATTCCACCTCGCAAATGGTGGCCGACGTCCAGAGCTGGCTGAACAATCCGAGTACCAACTACGGCTGGTTGATGCTGGGCGACGAGACTCAGAACTCGGGCAAGATGATCGGTTCCATGCACTCGTCCAACCCGCCCACGCTGACGATCGATTACACACCCCCAGCCCCGCCCGCGCAGCCGCCCGACCTCGTCATCTCCAGCAGCCATACGGGCAATTTCCGGCAGGGTGACACCGCCGACCAGTACACGTTGACGGTCAGCGACACGGGCGCCGGGCCGACGAGCGGGCAGGTGACGCTGACCGACACGCTGCCGGCGGGGCTGAGTCCGACCGGGGCGACCGGCACGGGTTGGACGGTGAGCATTTCCGGTCAGACGGTAACGGCCACGCGCAGCGACGCATTGGCCGCCGGAGCCGCGTTCCCCAACCTGACCGTGAAGGTCAGCGTCGCCAATAATGCTCCCGCGAGCGTCACCAACACCGCCGCCGTTTCGGGCGGCGGCGCGACCAATACCAACAACACGGCCAGCGATCCAACCACGATCACTCAGGTGGCGGACTTGACGATCGGCGTAAGTCACACCGGCCAGTTCCGGCAAGGGGACACCGCGGACAACTATGCGATCACCGTGAATAACGTCGGGCAAGGCCCGACAAGCGGGCAAGTGACGGTCACCGACTCCCTGCCGGCGGGACTGACGCCGACGGCGGCCAGCGGCACGGGATGGACCGCCAGCATCTCCGGCCAAACCGTCACGGCCACGCGCACCGACGCGTTGGCGGGCGGCGCAAGCTATCCGCCATTGACCGTGACGGTCCGGGTCGAAAACAACGCCAGTCCGAGTGTCACGAACACGGTAACGGTCTCCGGTGGTGGCGAACAGAACACCGCCAACGATACAGGGACGGACGTAACCGCCGTCACTCAAGCGGCCGACCTTACGGTTAAGAGCAGCCACGCCGCAAACTTCCAGCAGGGCAACAGCAACGACCAGTATACGATCGCCGTAAGCAATGTCGGCGCCGGGCCGACAACCGGGACGGTGACCGTCACCGACACACTGCCGGCCGGATTGACGCCCACGGCAGCCAGCGGCACGGGATGGACCACAAACATCTCCGGCCAAACCGTCACGGCCACTCGCAGTGACGTGCTGGCCGCCGGGGCCAACTATCCGGACTTGACCGTTACGGTGAGTGTCGCCAGCACCGCGCCGACCAGCGTCACGAATACGGTCACCGTCGCCGGAGGCGGCGAATTGAACACCGCCAATGACACGGCCACCGATCCGACCACGATTACGGTTCCGGCGCCCGATCTGGCGATTACGAACAGCCACAACGGCAATTTCCGGCAAGGCGATAAGTCCGACACCTATGCGATTGCCGTAAGCAACGTCGGCTTGCTTGCGACGAATGGCCCGGTCACCGTCACCGATACGCTACCGACCGGTTTGACGCCGACGGCGGCCAGCGGCACCGGCTGGACCACCAGCATCGCCGGCCAGACGGTCACAGCCACTCGTAGCGATGCACTGGCGGCCGGCGCCGGTTTTCCGGACTTGGCCGTGACGGTGAGCGTTGCCGCCGACGCGCCGGCCAGCGTGACCAACACGGCCACGGTTTCCGGCGGCGGCGAACTGAACACCGCCAACGATACGGCGACAGACGTAACCCCGATCGCGCAAGCGGCTGACTTGACGCTCGGCGTGAGCCACGTAGGCAACTTCCAACAGGGGGACAGCGCCGATAACTACACGATCACCGTCAACAACGTCGGCGCGGGACCGACGATCGGACAAGTGACGGTGACCGATATCCTGCCGACCGGTTTGACGCCGACTGCGGCCAACGGCACAGGCTGGACGACCAGCATTTCCGGTCAGACCGTCACGGCCACGCGTAGCGACGTGTTGGCCAGCGGCTCCAAGTATTCCGACCTGACCGTCACAGTGAGCGTCGCCAACAACGCGCCCGCCAGCGTGACCAATACGGCCACGGTCGCCGGAGGCGGCGAGTTGAACACCTCCAATGACGGTGCCAGCGACCCGACGAAGATCACGCCGCCAATGCCCGATCTTACAATTGCCGCCCACCACTCCGGCAACTTCCGCCAAGGCGACAGCGCCGACAATTACACCATCACGGTCAGCAACTCCGGCCGCGCGCCAACCGTGGGACAGGTGTCGGTAACCGATACTCTCCCCACAGGTTTGACGCCCACGGCGGCCAGCGGCTCAGGTTGGACCACCAGCATCTCCGGCCAGACGGTCACGGCCACTCGCAGTGACGTGCTGGCCGCCGGCGCGAGCTATCCGGACTTGACGGTCACCGTGAGCGTCGCCGGCAGCGCGCCGGCCACCGTCACCAACACGGCCAACGTATCGGGCGGCGGCGAAACGAACACGGCTAATGATTCGGCCAGCGACCCGACCGTAGTGACCCAAGTGGCCGACCTGACCGTCAGCAGCAGCCACACCGGTAACTTCCGGCAGGGCGACAGCTCCGACAACTATACCATCTCGGTCGGCAACTCCGGCGCGGGACCGACGTCCGCCCCAGTGACCGTAACGGATACGCTGCCGGCCGGTTTGACGCCGACGGCGGCCAGCGGCACGGGCTGGACTACCAACATCGTGGGCCAAACGGTCACAGCGACTCGCAGCGATGCGCTGGCCAACGGCGCCAGCTATCCGGACTTCACCGTCACGGTGAGCGTCGCCGACAGCGCACCGGCCAGCGTCACCAACACGGCCACGGTCTCGGGTGGCGGCGAGCTGAACACCGCGAACGACACCGCCAATGACCCAACAACGGTCTCGCCCGCCACCGGCAGTCTCTCGGGATACGTTTATATCGACGCCGACAATGACGCTCGCCGGATCACTCCTCAAGGGATTCCTCATCTTGGCATGCCCGGCATTGTCGTGAGGCTCTTCAGCCAGGACAGTCAAGGGAATTGGGTGCAGGTGGCAGGAAAATCGCCGATTCAAACCGGCCAGGACGGATCCTACCATTTCGACAAACTGCTGGCGGGAACCTATCAGATCCAAGTGACGGATTCTCCCTATTTTCTCGACGGAATGGCCACCGCCGGCACCATCGGTGGAGTAGCGCGAGGAACCGCCAGCCAAGACCAGATCGTGGTTCAACTCGGCGCGGGAGAAAACGGGGTCGAGTATGACATCGGCGAGAGGGGACTCGTTGCGGGGCTGATCTCTCGCAGGTTGTTCTTGGCTTCGTCGCCGCCCATGGTGCAGGTCGTCGATAGTCTGTTCTCGCAGTCGGCGGCCGCCGCGCCACAATCTGCCGCCCAGACCACGGCTGCTTCGTCCCTGACGTCGGTATTCGCACCGGACGCGCTGGCGGCCCTCGGAGTGCCGACCGGGTATGCGATTACAGCGAACCAATCGCTGATCCAAGCCGCCGATGCTTCGTCAGCGGGATTTACGTTTTCGGGCGCCCAGATCGGGGCGACCTATGACTACAGCGTAACAAGCGACGCCGGAGGGGCCGCCGTGACGGGAAGCGGCGTCATTTCCTCCGCCAACCAGGCGGTATCGGGAATCGACGTGTCGGCGCTGCCCGATGGGACCTTGACCTATACCGCGACGCTGACCGACGCGACGGGCGTAGGCAGCGCGGCAACGGCAACCGCGAAACTCGATCGCAGCGCGACGGCCGCCACTGCGGCCGTCGACTCCGTCTTTGCCCAGCAGAGTTGGCTTCACCCGTGAAGCAGATTGGTGAAAGGGCCGCCCGATGACCTGGATCGCTTGGAAAATGCTCACCGGCAACAAAGGCAAATACGTGGGCATCATTTTCGGCATCGCCTTCGCATCGCTCTTGATCGCGCAGCAAAGCTCGATTTTTTGCGGCTTGATGCTGCTCACCACCAGCCAGATCAAAGACCTGCAAGGAGCCGATATCTGGGTGATGGATCCCAGCGTGCAGTTCATCGACGACATCAAACCGCTTACGGAGAACGATCTGTATCGCGTCCGCGGCGTGCCGGGGGTGCAGTGGGCCGTGCGGCTCTATAAAGGGCTGACGCGTGCGCGGCTTCAGACAGGCAGCTTCCAGCAGATCGTTCTGTTGGGACTCGACGACGCCACGCTCGTCGGCGCGCCGCCGCGAATCGTCGCCGGAAGCCTGGCCGATCTCCGCCGGCCCGGCGCCGTCATCATGGACGAGAACGGCTATCAGCAACTTTGGCCGAACCAGCCATATCGCACGGGCAGGACGTTCGAGATGAACGACCGCCGGGCGGTGCTGGTCGGTGTCTGCAAAGCGCGGCGGACATTCCAGACGTATCCGGTCGTCTACACTCGCTACAGCGAGGCCGTGCTCTTCTCTCCCCGCGAGCGGAAGGTGCTGTCATTCGTGTTGGCCAAGGGTAAACCAGGCACCGGTCCGGCCGAGGTCTGCCGCCAGATTTACCTGCAAACGGGCTTAAAGGCCCAGACCCGCGAAGAATTCGCCTGGACGACCATCCTGTATTACATGCGCAAGACCGGCATCCCCATGAACTTCGGTATCACAGTCTTGCTCGGATTCATCGTGGGAGCGGCAATCGCCGGACAAACGTTCTACCTGTTCACGATTGAGAACTTGAAGCAGTTCGGGGTTTTGAAGGCGATGGGAGCCGGCAACCTGCGGCTGGTGGCGATGATCTGGTTCCAGGCGATGGTCGTCGGTGTGATCGGCTATGGGCTGGGCATCGGCGCGGCCGCCGGTTTTGGACACGTCTGTCGCGAGTCGACGCGGATGGCGTTCTTCATGCCCTGGCAAGTGATGGTCGGCACAGGCATCTCCGTGCTCGTCATCGCCGCGTCGGCCAGCCTGCTATCGCTACGTCGCGTTTTACGTTTAGAACCAGCCGTGGTCTTTCAGAGTTGAAGGGTTCAGGGTTCAATGACACCCGCCATCACCTGCCGCAATGTGACGAAAGACTTTGGCTCCGAGGGCGCCCTGGTAAAGGCGCTCCGCGGCGTCGATCTCGACGTCTATCCGGGCGAGATCACGCTGCTCGTCGGCCCCAGCGGCTGCGGCAAAACGACGCTGCTCTCGGTGATCGCCGGCATTCTGCGGCCTACCGCCGGCAAACTCCATGTGCTCGGCGCCGACCTGGCCATGCTTGGCGGCAATCGACTGGTCAAGTTCCGCGGGCAGAACATCGGCTTTGTCTTGCAGCAGTTCAATCTGCTGCCGGCGCTGACCGCGGCCGAGAACGTCACCGTGCCGCTGATCGTGGCCGGCTGGCTGCGACGCAAGGCGTTGGCCAGGGCGCACGCCTTGTTGGAAAAAATGGGCATGGGCGACCGCTGCCATCACCTGCCGAGCAAGCTCTCGGGCGGAGAGCAGCAGCGGGTGGCGATTGCCCGCGCGTTAATTCACGGCCCGAAACTGCTCGTCTGCGACGAACCGACTTCGGCCCTCGATGCTCGCGCCGGCCGCGCGATCATGGAGCTGCTGCGTACGGTGGCGTTGGAAAACGGGCGGGCCGTAGTGGTCGTCACCCACGACAGCCGCGTGTTTGAATTCGGCGACCGCATCGCCCGCATGGAGGACGGGCGGATCACGGAGATTGAGACCAGCGCGACGGCGTGGAGCTTGGAAGCATTGCAGGCCGTTGCGTGAAAAGGCGTTAGGCGATAGGCGATAGGCTTTAGGCGCGGCCATCGAAACACCAACCCCCAACCCCCAACTGCCAACCCCTTCACGATGATCACCCATTACTTCTTGCCCACCGCTGCCATCGGACTCATCGTTTTCGCGGCCATGCACGTCGCCGGAGCGTCGAAAGATCCGCCGCTGGCCGAGCCGCCGATCGAACCTTCGCATGCGCCGTTCGCTCGCGCGGTTGCCGGGGCGGGCATGGTCGAACCGCAAACCGAGAACATCGCCATCGGCTCGCAGGTGCCCGGAGTGGTAACGCAAGTGTTCGTCGAAGTCGGCCAACGCGTCCAGGCGGGCGATCCGTTGTTCCAGCTCGACGACCGCATTCAGCAGGCCGACTTAAAGGCCAGGCAGGCGACGGCCGCGGCGGCCGAGGCGCAGTTGACGCAGATGCAGCGGCGGCCGCGGCCCGAGGAGCTGCCGGTGGCCGAAGCACAAGTGGCGGAAATGGAGGCGAACCTGGTCGCCCGCCGCGACTCGCTGGCGCGGGCTAAGCGGCTTTCGGCCAGCAAGGTGCTGACCGCGGAAGACGTCGTTTCTCGCCAACAGGAATATCAAAAGGCCGAGGCCCAACTCGCCCGCATGAAAGCCCAGCTCAAACTGCTCGAGGCGGGCACCTGGCAGTATGACCTGCTCGCGCAACAGGCCGCGCTCGACGAGGCGTTGGCGCAGGTCGAACAAACGAAAGCCGAAATCGCCGTCCGCACGGTCAGGGCTTTGGTCGAGGGCGAGGTGCTGCAAGTGAACGTGCGGCTGGGCGAGTTCGTGGCGGCGCCGTCGAATCAGCCGTCGATCGTGCTGGGGAACATCGACTTGCTTCACGTCCGCGTCGACATCGACGAGCACGACATCCACCGATTTTCGGCCAACGCCCCGGCGGTGGCCACGGTGCGCGGCCGACCCGACCACGAGTTCGCCCTGAAGTTCGTGCGCGTCGAGCCTTACGTGGTGCCCAAGCGATCGCTGACCGGTGACAGCACCGAGCGGATCGACACGCGCGTGCTGCAAGTGGTCTACAAGATCGAGTCGAACGGCGAGCGGCTCTACGTCGGCCAGCAGGTCGACGTCTCGATCGGCATCGAAGAAGCCGTGCTGGCAAGGCGGTGACGTCGCGGCTGCGGCGATTGGCACCGGCTTGCAAATTGCGTGCTGCAGATCGGGTCAAAAGATGATACTGTTGGTGCTATGGACCATTCGTCGCCGCCGACCGATCGAGGTAACGCCGAACGGTCGTTCCCCGGCGTACCAACCGGTGACGTTCTGTTCTTCGGCCGCTGGTGGGAGCGTCGCCACACCGCCATTGCGGCGATCACCCTCTTGTGCGTCGTCGCATATCTGATTGCGAAACATGGTTTTGTGATGCGGGAAACCGCGGCCCGATGGTCGCTCTGGCTGGCATTGGCCGTCTGCGGCGGGCCGCTCATTGTCGAACTGGCGTTGCGACTGCTTAGAGGTCAATTTGGGTCGGACCTGCTGGCCGGCATGTCCATCGTTACCGCAATCGTGCTTGGGGAATACTTGGCCGGCGCCCTGGTCGTGCTCATGTTGTCAGGCGGCGCTGCCTTGGAATCCTTCGCCGTCCGGCGGGCATCGTCCGTTCTTGATGCGTTGGCTCGACGCATGCCGTCGCGGGCCCATCGCCAGACCGAGTCAGGCCTGACGGACATTGCGTTGGAGGAAATCCGGGTCGGAGATGCGATTGCGGTGTTGCCGCACGAGGTCTGCCCGGTCGATGGCGTGGTGATCAGCGGGCATGGCAGCATGGACGAGGCCTATCTGACCGGAGAGCCCTACCGGGTCTCGAAGTCGATCGGGTCGGATGTGCTGTCGGGGGCGATCAACGGTGAGGCTGCCTTGGGCATTCGCGCCGTGCGGTTGCCTGTCGACTCGCGGTACTCGCGCATCATGCAGGTCATGCAAACGTCGCAGCAGCATCGCCCGCGGCTGCGAAGGCTTGGCGACCAACTCGGCGCCGTCTATACACCCATCGCATTAGCCGTGGCATTGGCGGCCTGGCTGGTGAGCGGCGAAGCCACCCGCTTCCTCGCGGTGCTGGTGATTGCAACCCCCTGTCCGCTGCTGATTGCAATCCCCGTCGCGATTATCGGTTCCATCTCGCTGGCCGCCCGTCGCAGCATCATCATCCGCGATCCGGCGGTCCTCGAGCGGATCGGCCGCTGCCGTACTATCATCTTCGACAAGACGGGGACCCTGACCTACGGCGAGCCGAGATTGATCGAGCAGTACGTCGACGCCGGCTTCGATCGCAACGAGGTATTACGGTTGGCCGCCAGCCTTGAGCAATACTCAAAGCATCCCCTGTCTACGGCAGTCCTCGATGCCGCGAGGGAGCTGCGGCTCCCGCTGGTTGCGGCTGAGTCGGTTCAGGAACATCCTGGCGAGGGATTGCGGGGAACGGTTGACGGGCGGTTCGTTCGGGTGACGAGCTCGCAGAAGCTGCTGGCCGAGCAACCGGACGTGGTCGGCCGCTTGCCGCCATCGACCGGTGGACTGCAATGCGTGATCGTGATTGACGGCCGTTACGCCGCCACGTTTCGGTTTCGCGATGAGCCGCGCGCTGAAGGGGCCGGGTTGATCGGCCACCTCGCACCGATGCACGGGTTTCAGAAAGTCATGCTTGTGTCGGGCGATCGACTATCCGAGGTGCAGTATCTGGGCGAGCGTGTCGGCATCAGTGAGCTCCACGCCGGCAAAACGCCCGAAGAGAAACTGGCCATCGTGCGTGAAGAGACTTCCCGCAACGATACCCTCTACGTGGGTGACGGTATCAACGACGCCCCGGCGATGGTTGCCGCCACGGTGGGCCTGGCGATGGGTCAGCGCAGTGAGGTGACCACCGAGGCTGCCGGCGCCGTACTGATGGATAACATGCTGGGCCGGGTCGACGAATTGCTTCACATCGGTGAGCGGATGCGTCGGATTGCGCTGCAAAGCGCCGTGGGAGGGATGTTGCTGAGTCTCGTGGGCATGATTCTGGCGGCCTGCGGCTACCTGCCGCCGGTGGCGGGGGCAATCTCGCAGGAGGCGATCGACGTGGTAGCCGTGCTCAACGCCTTGCGTGCGGCCTGGCCGCAAGGTGCGCTAACCGATTACGGCTCGCGCGTTGAAACTCGCAAGCGGTGAGGCAATCGTGAATCAGAACTGGTATTTCAGCCCCGTGGTGATTCCCTGCAACCAGAAGTCGGTGATCACCGACTGGAATTGTGGGGACGCGGGGCCGGTCAATTGTCCGGGCGGGAACTGGGAAGGATTGATGTGCAGGTCGACCTGGTTGGCCGGCCGGGCCACGCGGCTCCAATACACGACTGTGTATCCGAATGTGGCGCTCAGGCGTCGGGTGAACCGGTATTCGAAAGTGACGCCGAGCTCGGGAAGCACTCCGAAGCCACCGAGTTGGTGGCGGCCGATGTTCGTCGGCAGAGCCAACAGCCCTCCCGAAGCGATGCTTGAAGCCTGTGAAGGAAGCGTTGTGGTCGTTACTCCCTGGACCAGAACCGAAGATTGGCTGTAGCCCAGGGCGATCTTGCACAAAAGGTCGACCGACAAGCGGCCGCGGCGGCTTTGGGTGGCAATCCCAAAATCCGCTCCGTAGAAATTGTTGGAGCCCCCGAAGAAATCCGAGATGCTCGTGGCGGTCCCTACCGGGACGGCCCCCGTGGCGGAGATGGACGTCGATTGCGAGTTGACATTGATGTCTTCCGTGAACCGGGCGTAGCGGAAGCCGAAAAGGCCGTCCAGACGGTACTTCGGTTCCCGCACTAACGCCGCGCGAAACAGCCCTCCCAGCATGTAGAACTGGTTTTTCAACCTGACATCAAGCGTGCCCGTCTCGAGCCCCGGATAGGCCACGAGTGACGAGTCTTGTGCCCCGGTTTGGGCGTTGATGAAGGGCTGTGCAAGGATGGGATTGGTTTGATCCGAGGCGTGAAATCCCGCCGACGCCGATCCCGCGGTAAAATACGTGGCCTCGAATCCGAACTTCTGGCTAGGGGAATGCCACCAGCCAACGGTGAACCGGGCGCCCGCCCGAGTGCTCGAATTGACCATCTGATCGCCATAGAGCAGCGTCGTGCCTTGCGCGCCGAGAACGCCGGCCTGCGCCTGAGCCGTGCCAATCGGACTTGTGGTGGCTAGGGCCGGCAGGTCGGCGCCTTTGCCCCAAAGCAGCAGGAATTCGGCACGGCCCCAGAGCCGGCCGCCGGGGGCGTACCAGGGGTCGGGCTCATATTGATCCGGCGAAGGGGCCATCTGCCACGCGGGCACGTTGTTGTCTACGTAGGGCAGTACAATCTCTTCGCCCTCGGGCAAGGCGCCTAGCACTTCCCATTCCGGCAAGTTCTGCTGAGCGACGGACCGAGCGCTTCCAGTCCTCTGGGGAGAATAGCCTGGCGTCTGCCATTCGGGCAAGTTGTCCTCGACGACGGGTCGAACAATTGCAGGCCCCTGGCGCGGCGGATGTGGCATCGGCCGTTGGCGCGAGTTGTTCTCGACGACGCGGCGGGAAACCCGATTCTCGCGCTCCATGACAAGCGGCCAGTTCTGACTTTGCCAGGGAGCGGGATCGGCAGCATCCTCTTGCACGACCGACGGCTTCGACGCGGCCCTCGTCTGCGCCGCTGCCGGCCGGTTGCCTGACAGCCATGCCGCCGCCAGCACCACGACAACCGCGGCCCACCGCACGGCCGGCCGGGCGCCATCCGCAAACGACGTCGCGTGTCGCGAGATGCGATGGATCGTCATGGCTTTACACGTTTTTGACATTTGCCACACTCGTCCCGGACACCGGTTCGCGCCGATTACCGCTCGCTACATGCTCACGATTCAGAATGTCACCGCCCAACGAACACCGAGGATGTCAACACTGCCAAGACTATGGGGCAGGAACCAATGTTCCTCGTTCACCATCAACAGGCTGCCGCCCGGTAGCGTCCAGTTCACGCCATAGGTGAATCGCTGCACCGTGAAACTTCCGGTCGTGAGGGTGCTGCCGGGAGGCGGCAGCAAGCTTTGCGTCGACTGCGAGTCGTACCGTGCCAGGAAACTCATATTCCAACGCCGGGAAATCAGCGCCTCGCCTTCCAGGTATAAGCCGCCGACTCGCTCGGTGAAAATGTTGGCGGGGACGGTTCCGACCCGGCCCGAATTGCGCTGCGCGTACTCAAACTGCACGCGTAGCCGGTCTTTCCAGCGGAATGTCGCGTCGGCCCCGAAAATAAGGTAGTTCAATACCTGGTTGGTTGGGCTTGCCGCACTCGTATTGAAGCTTCCCCCCGTCACGGACGCTCCCAGCCGCAGGTGCTGTCCCCCGATCGTAACCCTCCCGCCGCCGGCAGGCCGATTGTTGCCATAGTACTGTTGCCGCGTGAGAACAAAGTCGACGCCGTTGGAAGACCCTTGCAGGCCGTTGACGAGGTAGGCGTCGAACGTGGCATTTGCGTTCTCCGCGATCGGTAGACCAAGCGAAAGATTCGCCCCGGTATCCGCATAGGGCATCGGCAAGACCGGAAAGCCCAAGGGGCCTGCGCTCAGGCTGGTGGCAAAGACCCGCTCGCCCATGTTGTAGATCAGGGGCATGCTCACCGTGCGGTAAACGCCGGGGTTCGACTGCTGATAAAAGGCTCCGAAGGGGACGATGAACCGCCCGGCATCGATCGCCACGTCGGCCTCCGGCTCGCTCTGGGACGGGCGAGTACAACTACGAGACCGCAGATACTTGGTGATGTCGAACCGGACCGCGGCCTCGACCAGGTCGAGTTTGGCCTCGTTATGGCAGGTTGTGCAGGCGGTGGCCCGGGCACTGACAGGTCCATCGCCTTGCCAGGTGCCGCCGATCCATAAACCGGGGAAGAAGCCGGGATCCTGCACGGCGTTGCCACCGCCGCCGCGCCACCAGGGAGAGAAGGTGCCCCAGAAAGAGAATGGCGACCCGGCGTCGGCCGCCGCGGTCCCGGCCTCCTTTCCCCCGTTTGCCGCTGTTTCGCCACTTGCGCTTTGGTTGCGAGACGCGAGGTAGGTGGCGATCGACTCGTGGACGTTGCCCGGAATCTCCGCATCCGGCTTGCCGGCCATGCGCCGCACGGTGGTCCGCCAGCCGGCGAGGTTCTTAGTTGCCTGCAGGGCCTTCTGAGCGTCGTGGCACGAAGTGCAATGGCGGTTGAAGGCTGTTTCGCCTGCTTGAACGACCGAGGCGTCGAAGCCCTGGCCGGAACCGCCGGTCGATTTTGTCTTCGTGCCGTCGCCGTTGCCCAGAGGGGCTTGAGAGGCGGACGCGGCGTCTGCTGCGTCGGACTGCGCCCTCTGCGGCGATGGCGCGCTTGCCCTGGCGTATCGCGAGGCCACGCCGCCGCTAGCGGCAAAAAACGGCGATCGGCTGTCGTCGTCGGCGTCCGCTCGCGGAGCAAGGAGGCAGGCCCAAAGCGAAACGACAAGCGGCGCGCAGGTGAAAGTCCGACAATTCATCGTCTCATCGTTAGCTCAAAGTCCCGGTAGGATGTGTTTATCGGTTACGGCGAGTTTAACGGTTAGTCAAAATCCGCCGTGCTCCGTGAATTGGTGAAACCGCACACTTTGGTGGGAGATTTCGTGCCATTTCGCGCTCGAGTGTCACTTAGAAGTGAGACACCCGCGAACGTCACGGCTGTGAATTGCCAGACACGGCGAGAGAAACTCGGCTTGCCTGGCACCCCCGATTCTGAAACAATCCGCGCCCCACCGGATTCCAACTCTGCGGGCAACCGTCGTCCGTCCTAACCCAACGCCTTTCCTCGGAGGCGCGACCTTGAGCCGGCACAGCCTTCATTTCTGCGTGGTCAGCAGCGCGGCACTTGTTGCTTTCATCCTCAGTGGAGACGCCGACGCGCAATACTCCCCGTCCAACCTTACGGAACCGTCTCCTTATGCGCGGCCCGGCGCGGCCGCGCTGCCCGCTCCGGCGCAGCCCTTCCAGTCCGCCCCGAATGCCTACGGCACTGCTCCGGCCGGCGTCCAGCAACCGAGCTATCCGGCCTCCTTTGCGCCGCCCACCGGTCGCGGGCCGGCGCCGCCCGGCATGCAGCCTTACCCGCCAAATCAAAATCAAAACGTGCAGGGCATGCCCCAGCAGGATCTCTCGCAACTCTCCTATCTGAATGGGCCGCCCGCCAACCAAGCGATGCAAACGCCGCCGGCGGCTCCCGCTTGCACTCAGTGCCAGGACGGCTCGTGCGACAACTGCCGCGCCGGAGCCGGCGACGTTGCGGTTGGCCAGGACGGCCCGCGATTCGGCTTCGAAGCATTGCAGCTTTTCGACACCTTTCGTGGTCCGCCCGAAGGTTCGGGGCCAAGCAATTTTGGCGAGGTGACGCGCGCGAACGCCGGCGTGCCGATCTTCGAGGCCTGGGGAATCGGCTGGCAACTGGGAGCCAGCTATGGCATTTACGACTTCAGCGGCCGACCGCCGCCCGCCACGGAAACGAGCGGCGCGCAGCAGCAGGTTTTCGTGACCACCGGCTTTTTCCGCCGCGCAAAGGAGGGCCAGCGCGCCAGCTTCGGCCTTGTTCACGACTGGATGATCAACAACAATTACTCGCAGTACGCCGTTTCGCCCACGATCAGTCAGTGGCGCGGACAATTCGAGTGGGCGCTGAGTGGCCGGAACTCATTTGGCGTGTGGGGGACGTGGCACGACAAGAGCTTTATCCGCGACGTCCCCGACAATCACAACCAGTTTCGCGCCATCAGTCAGATCAACGCCTTTTGGCACCACAAATATGAATTCGGAGCCGACACCTGGCTCCGCGTCGGGTTGCCGGTCTCGAAGGAACTGGTAGGAAATGCGCTGGCCGGCTCGGCGATCATCGGCGCGACGGCGCAGCTGCCTCTCAATCACCAGCTTGCCCTGTATGCCAACGCCATGTATATGGCTCCCAATACGTCGGCCGGTCCGATCGGTTCGGCCAGCGACGCCTACAACGTTTCGATGGGGATCGCTTGGTATCCGGGCCGCAACGCTCGAACCCCGACCGTCAACGGCAGCCGTTGGCTGCCCTACATGCCGCTGGGCAACAATAGCAACTTCTTGGTCGACTCCAGTCATTTCGACTGACCGTCGGCACGTGCGAGCCGCCTGCTTCGTAAGCTATCGACAGACAATTGTCGTCACGCCGCTTCGTGCCCGTCGTCGCCGGGATGCCAGTCGTCGGAGCCGCTCCAGCGCGGGCCGTCGTCATCGGGCCACGTCTCGTCTCGATCGTCCACCTCGAACAGCGGCTCGTCTTCGGCCACCAACGCCGCGTCGTCCATGTCGTCATCGACCGGCTCGTGCCAGCTCGTATCGGCGAACGGGTTTTGAAGCGGTTTGCCGCGCACGACCGATACGCGGTGCGGGCGGCCTGGCTCCACGTCGTCGTCCACCGCGGGGCGATGTTCCGCCGCGGGCCGCGGCTTTTTCCGGCGGCCCTTCCGCGGCCGCTTCGGTTTGGCCCCGGCGGTCGGCTCCTCTTCGGGCACCTCGTCGATGACTTCCACAACGTCGCCGCCGTCCTCCTCAGGCTGCCATGCGGCCGCCACCTCGTAGCGATCTCCTTGCGGCTCCTCCGTTGAATCGGCTTTGCGCGGATAGGCCACCGTGATCGCCCCCGAATCGTCGTTGGCCGGCAGCGCGTGGACCGACACCCTCAAATTGCGGAACAGTTGCGCCAGGTGCTCGTGGCAGGTGAATACCAGCACCTGGTGCCCCGCGTCGGCGAACTCTCGCAATACGGTCGCGGCAGCTTGGGCGCGCCGGGCGTCGAAGTTCACCAGCACGTCGTCGAGCACCAGCGGCAGCTCGACGCCGCGCCGGCCGTACACGTCGACCAGCGCCAGCCGCAGGCTCAGAAAGAGCTGCTCGCGCGTGCCGCGGCTCAGTACCTCGACCGGCAGCGAGTTGCCTTCGCCGTCGTCGACGCGCAACGCCCGTTCGCCGAGCGGCGTCCAGATTCGCGTGTACCTTCCGTCCGTCAGGCGTGCGAGGTGTTTCGACGCCTCCTTCAACGCCTCAGGCTGTCGCTCGCTCTCATAGGTGCGGCGGACGGAGTCGAGCAGGCATTCGGTCACGGTCAGTACGCGCCAGCGTTCAACCGCCTCGCGCACCTGCTGGTCGACCGCGCCCAACTCGACCAGCCGCGTCGCCATCCGCCGATCGTCGGCCAGCGAGATCGCCTCCTGCTCGAGCCGCCCGCGCTGTTCGTGCAGCACGTGCAGCCGGTCGGTGGCCGCGTCGATCTGCCGGGCCAATTCGTCCCAACGTGCTTCCAGTCGCTCGCACTCCGGACCTTCCAACCACACGCGCAGCTCGTCTTCGCTCAAGCGGCCCGCGAGGCCGGTGGCAATGTCGCGCGAGAGGGCGTCGCGGCGGGCGACAAGCGCCAGCCGTCGGTCGTGTTCGGCCGCGCGGACCCGCAGATCGGCCTCGCCGGCGGCGTGAGCTTCGTGCAACAACTGCTGCCGCCGCTGCTCGCCTCGGCGAACGGCCGTGGTGAGTCGCGTTTGCTGGCGGCGCAAACGGGCGGCCCGTTGTTCCAAGGCCGCGCGTTTCGTGGCCACGACTTCGTGCGCGGCCAGCTTCTGCCGCAGCTCGTGCAGCTGTTCGCTGGCCCGCCGGGCCGAAGGATGTGCCTCGATGTCGTGGAACACCTGCTTGATGCGGCCGCTCAGGGCGTCGAGATCGCGTTGACGGTCTTGCAGCTCGCTCCACCGCTCTTCATGCTGCCGCGCCAACTCCGCCAGCTTGCCGTGCCGGCCGGCGAACTGGCGGGCCTGCTTGGGCGTAAGGTTCTTCGATAAACCGGCCGACGATAACGCCTGCTCCCAGCGTCGCCGGGCTTCGCGGCTGTCGCGGTCGGCCGCCGCAACCCGCGCTGCGGCCGCTTCGGCCGCGGCCAGCGCCGCCTTGCGCTGCGAATCGACGCCCAGTAGCTCTTCTAAAGCGGCCAGTTCTTTTTCGGCCGTTTGCAAGCGGACCAGCAGCGGGCCGCCGCCGCGGGGCAACTGTGCGTCGATGGCCTCGCGCTCTTCCTTGGCCTGCTTCACCTGCGACGCCAGAATGGCCGCCTGCTTTTGGCACGCTTCGAGCTGATTGGTCGCCGAGCGGTCGAGCAGGAACTTTCCGCCCGCCGCCCCGATGGCCCCCAGTGCGCCGATTGTGGCCAGCATCCAGCCGGCTGTTCCCACCAGCGACGACGGCAAGAACATGTTGGCGAGCACCAGCACCACGCCGAACACGAACACCGAGCCGAGAGCCACCAGCACCCAGGCCGGCAAAAGCTGGCGGTCGAGCAGCAGACGCCCTTGATCGGCCAGCTCCGATTCGTGCCGGGCAAGCTGGCCCAATCGCTCGTCGAGATGTACGCGGCGCCGCAGTTGTGCGACCAAGTTGCCGGCTCGTTCCAGCGCCGGAGCGAGATCGTGATCGGAGCCGTCGCGCAGCGCGGCACGAATCTGCTCGGCCAGCTTTTGGGCCTGCCGGTCCGACGCGGCCTGCTCGTCGTGGGCGGTCTTGGCGCGCGCTTCCGACTTTGCCAAGCCGCGCGCCGCCGGGCGAAGGCGGCCCACGATCGCCTTGCGCGCCGGTCCTTGGTCGTGCGTTTGCTTGCCGTTGAGGCCCAGTTCTCGCCGGTGCTCGGCCAACTGGTGCTCCAGCGACGTGATCTCGGCGGTGAGCTGCTCGACCTGCGTTTCCAGCGTACCGAGCCACGTCGCCTGCTCGACCAGAGCTTCGATGCGCGGCGCATGGCGGGCCAGCCGGGCGTTGAAGTCCAATGCCCGCATCTCGTCGCGCACTGTTCTGCGGGCCCGCACCAGCTCGGCGATGCGTCTCCGCCGGCCCTGCAAGGCCTCGTTGAGCACGTCCAGCCGTTCGAGGGTGCCGGGCGAAACCGCGGCCACCGGCGGCAGCTCGGCGATCTCGCGAGTCAGCTCCGCCCGTCGCCGCCACGGTTCGCGAACGGTGACCGCCGCCTCCACGGCCCTGGCGGCCAGTTCCAGGTTCTCGCGGTCGGTTTCGCAAACGGCGACCGTCGTTTCCAGCTCGGCCAGCTCGTGGGCGATGGCCGCCTGGCGATGCACCTGCGACCGCAATTCGTCGACGTCGTGCTGAAGCGTTTCTCGGCGGCCGAGCAGATCTCCCAGCTTGCAGGCGTTTTTGTCCGACGAAACGGTTCGCTCGCGCGAGGCTGCCAGCTCGCGGAGCACTTCGGCCAGCGTCACACCGTTCAGGCCCGTCGAAAGCTGGTAAAGGAATTCCGACGCCGCGGAATCGCCGAGCGTGCCGAGCTCCTGCATTTCGCCCAGCCCCAGGGCGAACACGTGCTTGAACGTCGCTTCGTCGATGCCGCCCAGCAAACCGCCCAGCACATAATCGGGCTGCAAGACGCCGTCGGCCGCCACGATCCGCAATTCTTCGTGCTCGCCGCCCTTTTGAATTCGATGCCGGCTGATGGCGAACCGTCCCGCGGCGCCGGCCGCCACGTGCAGCGTGCCGCCGGGCTGGCCGCCTCGGAGCGGAGGCAAATAGCGGTGGGCGCGATCGTGCGAAAAGCCGTAGAGCATGGTCCGCACGAACTGCAAGAGCGTGGTCTTGCCCGCCTCGTTCGGTCCGTAGAAGACGGCGATCCGATCATTCAGGTTTTCGAGCTTCAGACCGCTCCAGACCCCGAAACCATCGACTTGGGCCGAAAGAATTCTCACGGCTTGTCCTCGCTTGTCAGGAGAGAGGCCCCCAGGGCGGCCGCTTTTTGCAGCATCCGGCGACGATTGGCCGGGTCGCTCAGACGCAACAGCCGATCGAGCTGTTGCCCGCGCGGCGTTTGGCCGACGAGCAGCTCCAGCGGCCCGCTCAGATCGGCCGGATCGTTGGTTCCCTCGCCGTCGAACTGCGGCAACGCACGCAGGAAATCGCCCAGCAGCGAATCCTGCTGCGACCAGGCGGGCGGCACCGCCGCCTCGGGTTCGAGCTCGATGGCCGCGCTCCACGCCACCGGACGGTCGTGGCCGAAGCGGCGCCTCAGCCGGGCAAGCAGCGTTTCGGCCAGCTCGCCACGCCGCAGCTCGGAAACGACCGGTCCCGCCCCGGCGACCGACCAGACGACGAGCAGATCGAGATCGGGCGACGTGCTGCGCAACTCGCGCAATTGGTCGGCCAGCATCTGCTCCAGCGATTCGCCGGTCGTTGTCTCGTGGACGGTTGCCCGACGATGGCACCACCGCACGACGTCGCTGGCGGCGTTGCGCATTTCGACGCGGCCTTGTTCGTCAATTTCGACCAGCGTGCAGCCGTGCGCGCCCAGATCGGCGGGGCCGCGGCCTTGCGGGGTTCCTGGATAGTGGGCCGGCTGCGGGCCGTCAAGCAGGGTCGTGCGACGATGTTTGCCGCCCAGCGCCCAATAGTTGATGTTGCGGCCGGCGAGCGCCGCGCGGTCGATGCGGCCGTGCGCGGCGACGATGGTCGGCAGCGAGTCGGGGTCGGGCCAGAAATCGGCCGCCCGCAGTTTGCCGCCGCGCGGGCGGCTCAGCCCCGTGAGGCGTGCCAGCGGGGCGTCGGCCGAGGGGAACAGAAAGTCTTCGGGCCGCCGGCTGGAAAACCGATAAACGTTGCCGGGCAAGTTCAGGGCGGCGGGCCAACGTTCGGGCCGATCGACCCGCCCGCCGGCCCAATAAACGGCAATCTGACGCTCGGCCAGCCGCGCGAACTGCCGCAACAAAAACGACACGCCGTGCGGCCCGGCCAGCTCGATGTCGAGGATGTCGCCCGACAATATCATGAAGTCGGCCTGCTCGGCCAGCGCCGTGCCGACGATTCTTTCGGCGGCACGGTAGGGCGCATCGGCAAAGACGGGCTTCAACAGATCGGGCACTTCCGTCAGCCCGACCAGCGGGCATTCCAAATGCCAGTCGCTGGAATGAACAAAGCGCAGCCGCCGTCGGGACATTGGCGCCTCCATGTGCCTATCGCCCCCTCGGAATTCGTTCGACAGGGTAGTGTAGCCAAGCGGGGAAATTCGTGCTAGGGCGGTTCTGGGGCCGCGTGCGGAGTTTGACCTTACCGACGAGGGCGCGATAAGCTAATCACGCCACGAACAGCCCATTAGGATTGCCGGACGAGACATGGTTGCAATCGCACACGACCGCATCGAACGCGTGCTGCAGCGTCTCGCGCGGTCGCGGTTTCGGGCACGCTTCCGGCTCGATGAGCGCGAGATCGCGTATCTCGACCGCAAGGGAATGCCGATTGTCCTGCAAGAGGGGCGCGACATGCTGTCGCAACGGCTGGCTCCGGCCGCACCCGGTCGCGACGGCCGGCAGACGCCTTGGCGGGGCCATCCGGTATTCGTCGCGCAGCACGCCACGGCCACCTGTTGCCGCTCTTGTTTGCACAAATGGCACGCCATCGACAAGGGCCGCGAGCTCATGGCGGATGAACTCGACTATGTACTGGCCGTCATCGGGCGATGGCTGGAGGGACATCGGCCGCAGGGGCAATCGCCAACGGCCAGGCAATTGCCGCTGTTTGATGAATGAGCCGAACCGTCACCATGGCCCTCGGACATAGTAGACGCCGAACTGGTCGGTGCTGCTGGGCCAGCGGGGCGTGGGCAGAAAGCCGCGGCCGCCCGCGTAGGGTCCGGGATAGGCACGCGTGAATTGCGGCCAAATCGGCGTCACCGACGTTTGCGCCACGCCCCAGTTCCAGTGCGTTTGCAGTTCGGCCGTGGGCGGCACGACCAAGGCCACGGGCTGGCCCCACATGGTGTGGTAATAACCGCCCGCCCACTCGGAGCCGCAGGCGTTGTGGCGTTTTGCGCGATGGGTGCCGCCGGCCAGGGCCGTGTCGGCCACGCTGCCAAGCACCGCGGCAAGCGCCACGGCCATCGTCACGGGTAAGAGTCGCGACTTCATACTTCCCTCAACTTGTACTTGGCGCTTGTGAACATCGACGCAACGGTCGTGGCGTCGGTCTTTACGGCGCGTATTGGAACATCACATCCGGATAGCGACGCGGATACCAGACGTGCCCCGAGAGCAGGCCCGATTTCCATGACACCGTCGTGCGCGTCACCGGCAGCAGGTGGCGGCCATCGTAGCGGGAATAGCTGCGGTGATGGCGATAGAGGAATTCCTGCGGATAAAGCGGCTGGTACGTGACGTAGGTGTGACCGACCAGCGGTGGCGTCGGGCGCGGGCTGGGGTAGAGTTGGGCCGGCGGGTTGCCAGCCACGTAGTTGTTGTAAAACAGGTCGGCGGCCTGCGCGGCGACGCCGGTCAGGCTGAGACCTGTGGCGACGAGCGCCATGCACGCCAGGCGTGTGGGCAACCATGCACGAGCCATCGGGCGATTCCTTTCGGGGCCTGTCTGTGAGTTTGGTCTGATTGGCCGTTGGGCTAATAAGACTCTCGGCGGTCGCTATGCCCGCGACGCACGCTTTTTGCGGCCAGTCGCGCAATCGTGACCGCAGGCGCGAGCCTCGCAAAAGGCAGAATTGCGCTCGTCGGCGAATAGGGCTCTTGCAGTCCCAAAACCGCCTGGGACCGCCGTAGACCGGCCGTTATAATTCCTACGGTCGAAACTGTTCTTTCCTCGCAGGCGGGCGGCGCGGCATAATCTGCATCGTTGCCTGCCCACGGCAACCCACGGTTAGATGAAGCACGCCCGCAAATCGCACGCACGGAGGTCCGCCTTGATCGGCGCAACGGAAGACGCACCCTTGAGCGAAAAACCCGCCGACCCTTCCGCCCAAGTCGAGCGTAACGGGTCTGCCGACGAAACCAACGGCGCGGCCCACGACCACACGGGCAACGGTTCGGTCAACGGCAACGGCGCGGCGTCCGCCCGCCGACGCCGGGCCACGGCCGAGTCGATGGCGGCCAGCCAGCGCGATATTTCGGTCAGCGAGTTCTTTGCCAAGAACCGGCACCTGCTCGGCTTCGACAACCCCCGCAAGGCCCTGCTGACCACCATCAAGGAAGCCGTCGACAACTCGCTCGACGCCTGCGAAGAGGGCGGCATCTTGCCCGAAGTCTGGGTGCATGTGGAGCAGACCTCGCCCAACCGCTTCAAAGTCGGCATTCAAGACAATGGCCCCGGCATCTTGAAATCGCAAATCCCCAATATCTTCGGCAAACTGCTCTATGGCTCCAAGTTTCACCGCCTGCGGATGAGCCGCGGGCAGCAGGGCATCGGCATCAGCGCCGCCGGCATGTACGGCGTGCTCACGACGGGCAAACCGGTTAAGATCATTTCCAAGATTTCGCCGCGCAAGCCCGCCCATTACTATGAAATCCAGATCGACACCAAGAAGAACAAGCCCGAAATCCTCAACGGCAAGGGCGAGGGCGTCGATATTCCGCCGGGCGAGGCGGGACGCAAAGTCATCGAGAAGCACGAAATCGAGTGGATCGAGCTCGATCACGGCACGCGCGTGACGATCGAGCTGGAAGCCCGCTACCAACGCGGCCGCGGCAGCGTCGACGAATATCTGCAGCAGACGGCCATCGCCAATCCGCACGTCACGCTGCACTACGTCGATCCCGAGGGGAACACGACCATCTACGAGCGGTCGGCCGAGCAGCTTCCGCCGGAGCCGAAGGAGATCAAGCCGCACCCTTACGGCGTCGAGTTGGGCCGGCTGATGACGATGCTCAAAGACACCAAGGCCACGACGTTGGCCCAGTTCCTGACCACCAGCTTTTCGCGCGTCAGCCCGGCGGTGGCCCGCAAAATTTGCGAAACGGCCAAGCTGAGCGTGCGGGCATCGACCACGAAAATCGGCCGTCACGAGGCCGACTCGCTGTATCAGGCCATCCAGCAGACGAAGATCGGCTCGCCCGCCACGGATTGTCTGGTGCCGATCGGCGAGGAGTTATTGCTGAAGGGGCTGCACAAGGTCGTGCCCGGCGAGTTTTATGTGGCCGCCACGCGTCCGCCGGCGGTCTATCGCGGCAACCCGTTCGTCGTCGAAGCCGCGCTGGCCTACGGCGGCGTCAGCACGGCGCAAAAGGTTTCGCTGGAAGCGCTGATCGAGTTGCTTTCCGAGAGCGACGCTCGCAGCCTGCGGCAGTTCTTGATCAGCACGTTCAGCGGCATCGGCGCCGACGGCGCGGAAAAGATTCTGAAGGAAGCCGATCTCGGCCAACGCCTGACGCCCAGCAAGTTGAAGACGGCCGACATCGCCAAGTTGCACGCGGCCATGCGGTCGGTAAGCCTGGAAGACGGGCAAACGATGAACGTGATGCGGTTTGCCAACCGGGTGCCGCTGCAGTTTCAGCCAGGCGCGTGTGCCATCACGCAAATGATTGCCGGCACGAACTGGCGGGCTTATGGTTTATCGCAGTCGCGCGGCTCGCTGCCCAACGGTCCTGTGACGATCATGGTCCACCTGGCCAGCGTCTGGGTGCCGTTCACCAGCGAGTCGAAGGAAGCGGTGGCGTCATATCCTGAGATCCAAAAGGAACTGCGGTTGGCGCTGCAAGCCGTCGGCCGCAAGCTGAACATGTATCTGCGGCGGCGTTTGAAAGTGAAGCAAGAAGGCGAGCGGCGAAACGTTTTCCTCCGTTACCTAGGCGAGGTGGCGACTGCGGTCAGCTCCATCAACCAGGCCGACCGCGACAAGCTTTACGATCGGCTCGTAGAGGTGGCCAGACGCAAGACGGCGGAAGCGGACGTCAAGCTCGACAAACGCGGGAAAAAGATCGAAGAAGAGGAAGAAGATTTCGGCGACAACGTGCTGATCATTCCGCAGGCCGACGATATGGGTCAAGGTGGCACGGCTTAGCAGAATGCGCGACGACTTGTTGCTAGCAACTTATGAGAGCGGCCTTTGTCTCGATGAATTGGGGCACCGGCAAGGGCCTCGATGGCTATTGGAGAAGTTGGCAAACGAAGCCCGTTATCCGGAGGCCATCATCACATTAGCGATTCAGCTTTATACCGACGCTCGGGAGAGTGCGGAGGATTTCCGTGTGTTTGTAGAACGACATTCGGACCATTTCTGGATGCTGGACACTCTGGTCAGGCGAAATCCATCGTGCGCCGAGAAAGAGTCAATCTTGGAGCGGGCCATTGCAGTACACCCGGAGGCGAACCGTCTCAGATATCAGTTGCAAGTGAATCGCTGGTCCCAAAAAGCCGCAGAGACCGAGGACCTGCAGGAAATGCAGCATCTCTACGCGACTGGCGAGCCAGCCGTCTGGTTGGCTCTGGCAGGCAATCAGGCATCTCCGCGCGATTTAATCGAGCAGCTTGCCGCCGTCAAAGATGTCCGATTGGCGCGGAGAATCCGTAACCGCGCCAACGAGGCACTAAAGACCATTTCGAGCAATAACTGAAAGGAACTCATGGCAAAGAAACGAACGACTCCCGCCCCCGACAAAGACCAAAAAAAGTCTCCGGCCAGTGTGCGCGATAAGCAAACGCTCGAACGGCTGCACGGCGTGGCCGACATGGTGGTCGCCACGGCTGAGCGCAGCCGCGACCCGTATGTCGATATTCCCGCACGGGCCTTGTCGAACGTGCGGTTCAACAAGTCGAAGCGGTTCATCGAAATGGGGAGCAACACGAACCGTCGCCAACTGTTCAATTTGTCGCAAGCCAAAGCCTATATGCAGACGATGTTGGTCGCCAGTGGCTGCAAGACGCTCATCGACCAGCAGAAGACCACGAGCATCCGAGGTCTGTTCTACCTGCTCAAGCACACGATCGAAGGCGCGAAGGAGGAGACATTCGCCACCCAGGACGAGTGCGACCCGATCATCGAAGACGTCGAGGTGATGCTCAACAGCCTGCGCGAGGAAATGCACCTCTACGCGAAGAAGGCGGGCGACATGGTCGGCCCCATCGTGCTTGTCGATAAAGGCGACGAGATCGACTGCTCGCGCATGGGTTCCGGAGGTTACGGCGTTCCTTCGATCGTCGAGCCGGACATCATCCAGTTCAAGAAGTGCGACGCCAAATTCGTGCTCCACGTCGAAAAAGCCACAGTATGGGAGCGATTCAATGAAGACCGCTTTTGGCAGAATCACAACTGTATTCTCACTCATGGCGGCGGCCAGCCGCCCCGCGGCGTACGGCGCATGCTTTATCGGTTGCGCAACGAGTTGAAGCTGCCGGTCTATTGCTTATTGGACAACGACCCTTGGGGATATTACATCTATAGCGTCGTGAAGCAAGGTTCGATCAACTTGGCCTTCGAGTCGAGGCGGATGGCGATCCCCGACGCCAAATACCTGGGCTTGCGCTCGAAGGATTTTGAACGCTGTCAGTTGTCAAACAGCGTGAAAATCCAACTCGCCGACACCGATATCAAACGTGCCAAACAGATCGCCGACTATCCTTGGTTTGCCGACAAGAAAGCCTGGCAAAAGGAGATCGAGTTGATGCTTGCGAATGGCTTCAAGCTGGAAGTAGAATCGCTGATCAGCAAAGACATCAGCTACGTGACCGAGGTATACGTACCCGATCGACTGCGAGAACAAGACTGGCTCGACTGAGCATTGCTGTCCGCTTGGCGAAATGGCGCTCTGGTTGTGATTGCATCTCTCCGTCGTCTTGCTCCTCGTTTTTACTTCAGCTTCACGTCGAATAGATCCATCGACCGAAAAACATCGTGGGAAAGACCAAGGCCACAATCGCGGCGGCATAGAACGGCCCGCGCACGCCCATGCAAACGGCGGCGTCGAGAATGATGAGCGAAAGGAGGCATTGCTTCACGGTCCCTTGCACGTAGACGGGCTGCGGGAAAATCACCGCCCGCAACGCCCGCCATCCGATCATGACCGACATCAACCCCCAGAACCAGTACCAGCGGTCGCCGATCAATAGTGCATGCACCGGCTTGCTGACCGGCTCGACGCTCTCGGTATACCACTGCGGATACCAGGCCAACAGGCCGATGCCGCCCAGCATCACCAGCAGGCCCAAGGCGAGCTGCCCGCGATGACTGTCCGTGGCTTCGGTCCGGGCAAACCAGGTGACGCCGGCGATGTAGGTGCCCACGCCCAAGGCCACAATCCAATGGATCGGCTGAAACGGTTCGGTCGCCGCGCTCATGCCAAGCAGCACGTTCAGCACTCGGCAGCTTCCCATGGCGAGCGGCCCCAGCGGCGTGCGCTTCAGCACGGCGTCGTAGAGCACAACCGCCGTCGCCAGCACCGTCGCCACGATGCCGCACCGAGCGTTGGCCGTCATCATTCCGGCGCCCCAGCCCGCCAGCAGCCCCACCGCCAACAATCCGAAGCCCAGCGCACGCGCCAAGCCGGCCGAAATCCGCCCCGACGGGACCGGGCGGCCGGGCCGTTGGAGGCGGTCGATATCGCGATCGAAGTAGTCGTTGAGCACCATGCCCGACAGGTAAAGCGAGCCGGAAGCCAAGCCGAGCAATGCGAACTGGTGGGCCGGCTGGGCCGATTCGTGCGTGAACAGAAAGCCCATCGCCACGTCGGCCAGCGCGGTGAAGACGTTCGGCAAGCGCAGCAACTCGGCGAGGGCGCGAACGGTCGAGGGCGAGGCGTCGGAGGTGGTTGTCATGGGTTTTAGAGGACAAAAACGGGAGGATGGCCGTCCTAGGCCGTCGCCCTCCGACGTGACGGGCTAGGAAGCCCATCCTCCCTGAATGCCAAGCCGTTTGACCGCCGCCGTGATATAAGCAAAAGCCGCGCGCGCCGCGGCGTCGGGGTCGTCAATGTAGGGGTACAACTCGACCGTAATCCAGCCCTGGTAGTTGGTGGCGGCGATCGCCTTCAACGTGGCGTCGAAGTCGATGGCCCCTCGGCCCGGCACCAGGTGCTGGTGGACGCGGGTGGCGGCGATGTCTTCGAAGTGATAGTGGCGAGTGTACGGCGCCATTCGCGCCACCCAGTGTTGCGGATCTTCGCCCACGCAATAGGCGTGCCCGATGTCGAAGTTCAGGCCCACCCACGGCGAGTCGATTCGTTCGACAAACTTGAAGAACTGCTCGAATCGCTCGATCATCAGGCCCGGCTCAGGTTCGATCAGCAGGCCCACCTCCAGCCGCTCGGCGACTTCGACACACGGCATCAGTTCTTCGTAAAACGTGTTGGCCGCCGATTCCCAGTCTTGACCGGGCTGCAGCGGCCCGCCCGGCTCGGTCTGGATGTTCTGCGCTCCGATCTCTTTGGCCAGCGCCAGTGCCCGTCGCGTGTGCTCGCGGCGGATGGCCCGATAGTGCGGGTCGGGCTCGATCCACGAGGGGTGCCAATACGGCTGACGTGGATCGTTGACGGCGTTCATCATGAATCCGTTGACGTTCGACACCGACAGGCCGTGTCTTGCCAACGCATCCCGCAGCGACTGTTTTCGTTCGGGCAACAAATTGACGGGCCAGGCGTGCGGCACATCGGCCAGTATCTCGATTCCCTGGTAGCCGATTTCCGCCACTCGGCGAATCGCCTCTTCAACCGAGAAGTGCATGTAGGCATTGGAGCTGAAGGCGAGTTTCATGAGTCCGTAGTCCGTGGTCCGTGGCGGGCGAGCAGGCATTGTACTCGGTCACCGCGACGCGGCGAAGGAACCGTAGCCGGTTAAATCAAGAGTAGCAATTCATTTCCAGCCGATTGGGTTCTATACTGCGGACGGACGAAACCGGGGCGTAACGAGGGTGGACGGCCATGGCGGTCAAAAAAGAAGGCGAGTTGCGGGTGCGAAAAGGCGAGTCGGTGTATGGTCCGATGGCGCGCGACGACTTCGACCGCCTGCTGGCCAACGGTCGGTTCACTTCGGCGGACTTCGTGTCGCTGTGGGGCGGTCCCTGGACGCAAATCGCCGAGTTCCTGTCGCAGGCGGTCGAGGGAGAAAGCGCCGGTCCGGCCGACGCCGCAACGCTGCGCGTGCTGCGGGGCGACCGCGTCTATTCCGGCCTCAATCATCGCCGGCTGAATCAGCTCCGCGACGATGGGCGGCTCGCCGCCAACGACCTGGTGCAGGCCGCGGGCGGTCCGTGGATGGCGTTGGGCGATTTTCTCTCGCCGCCGCGGCCCTACGAACCGCCTGTGGCGGAGGCCGAGCCGCTTGAGGCCGAGCCGGTCTACGCGGAACCGGTCTACGCCGAGCCGGTCGAAGACGATTGGATCGATGTGCCGCTCAGATGGTATCACGTCTATGCCAGCGATCTGGAGGACCGAGCCAGCGACCAATGGTTTGTGCGCGTGCGTGGCATCCATTCGGCGCCGCTCACGCGGCAGCAGGTGCGGCAGCTCTTGTCGGCCGGCGAGATTACCCTTTACGATCTGGCGCGGCACCGCACCTGGCGTGAAGACTTTTGGGTGCCGATTCACTCGGTTCCCGAACTGGCCGCCAGATAAGGATTTCACCTTTGCCGGGCACGGAGGCGTCGCCGGAGTAACAGTCGTAGCGTCCTTCCTGGGCTGCATAGGGCAGTGTGACGCCCCACTCGCGAAGGCGCCGCGCATAGATGTTCAAAAAGACCGGATTCTGCGAGCAGTCGAAGGCAAACGTCGGCAGCAAACGCAGCGGCTCAAGCGAGATGATCGTGCCGCGCACCATCCAGGCGCCGATGCGAATCTCGCCGCCGCGCAGCAAAACGATCGTGCCCCCCTTCATCTGTAAGCCGGCGAAATCCTTGGCGGGACCGCCGATCACAATCGTGCCGCGGCGCATGCGCATGCCGACCTCCAGCCCGGCCGAACCGTCGACAAGGATGGCGCCGCCGCGCATCCCCGCCAGACTGCCGCGATAGGCCGCGCCCACCTGCCCGCCCGAATTGCCGTGGATGCGAATGACGCCGCCGGTCATCTCGGCGCCCACCCAGTCGCCCGCATCGCCGTGGACTTCGATCGCGCCGCCTTTGATATGAGCGCCCAGATGCATGCCCACGCTGCCGCGGACGCTGATTCGCCCGGCCGTCATGCCGCGGCCGATCCACTTCACTTGGCGCAAATCGCCGTGGAGCTCGATGTCGTCACCGGGCTGGCCCTCGATCGTGAAGAAGTGGTCGAGCCGCAGCCTGCGTTTGCCCAGAAAGACGGGGCAAGCGGCGACTTCGTCCAGCGAAAGCTTCGACAAACCGTCGGGAGAAATAACTTCCGCTTCCAACGGCACCGGCGGCTGTTCTTTGAGCGTGAGGGCAAGGGGCATTGCCCCACCTTACGAAAGCCGATTTCGCTGTCAAGGCAATCTGTCAAAGCCGGTCAGCTTCTCCAATGTGACGCCTGCCATTGGGCAGACCGCAACGGTTGTGCTCAATTTGCGGAGCGCGACATGCCGACAAGCCTTTAGTGTAAGAGACTAGATCCAGTTTTCCGGGGGAAACGCACCCATGTTTCGACGGACCGTTTCGATCAGCTTGGCACTTCTGTGGGCCACTTGCTCGATTGCCACAGCCACCGGCTGCCAAGGAGTCCGCGGGTGCGGCGGTTGTCGCACGTGCTCGATGCTCGGCCGCGGCGGCTGCGGTCCGGGCGGCTGCGATAAGCGATGCGACCGCTATGCCGCCCGGCCGAAACGCCGCTTTGACTGCCGCGTCGGACAAAAAGACCCCCGTATTCCAGGGCCGCGGATCATTTCCACCTTGCCTCGCCAGCAGCCGGAGATGGCCACGCCAACCTTCCTTTATCCCGTGCCCACCTATCCGGTGTTCGGACCGCGGTCTGAGGAGCCCGACGGCATCGAGCCGCAGCTTCAGCCGCTCATGCCCGAGGACGCCGAGCGGATCGAGTCCGAGCCGCTTCCGATGCCGAATGAATCGGCCGCTCCCGATGACGAGGAAGAATACGGTGACTTGACTGGCAACGGTTCCAGCGAGTTGGAACTGGCCGCCCCAAAGCAGACGGTCGAGCAGGCCGGTTGGAAGCCCGCCAAGGCCCGCGGCACCGCAGCGTCGCGCGTCAGCCGTCCCTGTACCAAGTGCGGTGTTACGTTCCGGTCATCCAACCCGATCCGACAGTAGGAGGTGGTGCGAAGGTCCTAGGTAGAAGTTACCCTGTCCGGCCGACAAGCTGGGCGTTCTGTAGCGTCGGGACAATTCGCACGTTAAGCGCCCCCAACGTGACAACCGATTTACCTCGCAAGTCGCCGCACTATCGCCGTTCCAGCGCCCAGACTTCGGGCTTACGGCGCGCGTTCGGCACGGTCCTGCTCGGTTTGTTTCACCCGCGGCGATGCACTCCATGAACCGTCGATCGAGCCGATTGGCATTGCGTCCGTTCTTCGCGCTGGCCGGATGGCTGTCGCTGGCCTGCTTGGCCTCTCAGGCCGCGCCGCTGGCCGCCGAAGAACATGAACTGCGCCGCAGCGCGCTGGTGGTCGCCGTCGAGCGCGCTCGTTCGTCGATCGTCAATATTCATGGCGAAAAGACGGTGACGGCCGAAAACCCCTACGCCGAAAGGGATGCCGCCAAGTCCGAAACCAAGCGCGTCAACGGCATGGGGACCGGCGTGATCGTCGACGAACGGGGCTATATCATCACCAACTTCCACGTGGTCGACGGCGTCAAGAAGATCACCGTCACGACCGCCGACCGCGAAACTTATATCGCCCAGCTCGTCTCGCGCGATGCCCAGACCGACCTGGCAATCATCAAGGTCGAGTCGCGCGAGAAGCTGCCGGTGATCGACATCGGCACCTCCAGCGACCTGATGCCCGGCGAGACCGTGATCGCCGTCGGCAACGCCTTTGGCTACGAGCATACGGTGACGCGGGGCATCGTCAGCGCCCTGCACCGCACCGTCCAGGTGAGCGACGCCCAGAACTACGAAGACCTGATCCAGACCGACGCCAGTATCAATCCCGGCAATTCGGGCGGGCCGCTGCTGAACATCGAAGGGAGCATGATCGGCTTGAACGTGGCCGTCCGGGCGGGGGCGCAGGGCATCGGCTTCGCCATTCCTGCCGACAAGGTTGTGGAGACGGCCGCCGAGCTGCTCAGCACGCGGCGGCTGGAACACACCTGGCACGGCATGGTCGCCCGGCCCATCGTCGACGAGAACGGGGTCGTGATCGAAACGGTCGACGCACAAAGCCCCGCTGCCGAAAGCGGTCTGAAGTCGGGCGACATCATTCACGCCGTGGCACGTCGCCACGTCAGCCGGGCGCTCGATTTGGAACGGGCCCTGTTGGGCCACCATCCGGGCGAAAAAATCGCCGTCGAAGCCGAACGCGACGGCCAGCGTTTGCAAGTCAACCTGGTGCTGGCTTCGGCGCCCGACGCCACGGAGGGACCGAGCGATCCGGTCTGGGATACGATCGGTCTGGAGGCGCGTCCCATTACGGCCAAGCAGTTTCAGCACCATCACCGCACGCGTTACCGCGGTGGGCTGCTGGTGCGGGAGGTGCGGCCCGACAGTCCGGCCGCCCGGCAAGGAATCCGTCGCGGCGACATCCTGGTGGGCATGCACATTTGGGAGACCGTCTCACTCGACAACCTGGCCTACATTCTCAATCGGTCGGACTTGGCCAGCCTGGAGCCGCTCAAATTCTACATCCTGCGAGAAAACGAGCCGCAAACCCTTTACGGCTTTTTGCAGCTCAGCCGGCCATGACGTGCGACTCGATTGCATTTCTGTCACGTGCGGTTCAGAATGTCACGGAATCACTCCTGGTATTGGTCGGAGACCGCCAGGAGCTTTGCCAGCGGCAACTCGAAGCCGGGCAAGAGCGGCGTGCGGTACGTCTCGGCTTCGCCGATGACCCGCTTCGCCCAACGGGCGCCTCGACGATGATATACGGTCATGATGCGGCGGAAGCGGTCGATGATCCAATATTCGCGAACGCCGATGTCGCGATACTCGGTTTTTTTCTCCTCGTAGTCGCGCCGCCGGTCGGCCGCGCGCGACGAGGGGAACTCGACCACGATCCTGGGCACGTCGCGGCGCCCGACCGGCCCACGACTTCGAGGCCGCCGCGCCAGCCCGGCCCAAATCACCCGGTCGCACCGGCGGTTTTGGCCGGTGGTCCGAACATTCTGCTCCGGCAGCGTCAGGTCGAGGGACTTGCCTTGCGGATGCGATTCTCGATAGTTCCGCAGCCAACGACCCAACTCTTCATTGGCGTCGCGCTCTTCTTCAAGTGCAGGCGGGGTCACGACCAGGACTCCGTGAATCAACTCGTAACGGTAGCCCAGTTCGAAGTCGGCCTCCTCGAACTCGTCCAGCGTCATGATCGCTCCGGCGTCCCTGGGGCCGTAGGGCGCCGTTTGCTTCGCGGTGATCGTCGACATGCGTTGGCATCCGGAACAGGTTACGGCCGCATTCTAGTCCACCGCCGCCACGAAGGCCAGTCGCAGCCGAGTGAGCGTCATCCTCTTCGTCGCAGCGATAGGATGCTCAGAAAGAAGCTGGCGAAGATCGTCTGCACGCCCAACGTCATCAACACCACGGCGGGGATCACGTGCCGCATGGTGACCTGCGGATCGAGCGCCCCAAGACCTGCCTGCTGCCAAATCCAGACCGCGTGGCCTAACAGCGCCGCCCCGGCGGTGCCAACGGTGATGCCCGCCAGCACGCCCCACTCCAGATTGACGTGCGGGTCGCTGCCCAACAGCCGGTGCGGCGGATGAAAACCCTCCGTGACGGCGTACATCTTGGTGAACACGCCGAACACGAGCAACTGATAACCTGCCAGCGCCAAAAAGCCGGCCACCAGCAAGCTGTGAATATCGAAGCCGACCCCCGCGATGCGCAGCGGGCCGTGCATCAGCAGGACCGATGCCACGAGCCCCAGCGCGAAGCAGACCGCCCCCGGCCAGAGAAACATCCAACGCGGGCTGAACAGGAGCATGAACCGCAGGTGCCGCCAACCGTCGCGCCAGCTTCGCAGGTGTGGCGGCCGCGAACGACCGTCTTTGTAGAGCACCGTCGGCACCTCGGCGATCTTCAGACGGTTGAGGGTGGCCTTGATCACCATCTCGCTGGCGAACTCCATGCCGGTCGTGTGCAGCGCCATCCGCTGGTAAGCGCTTTTGCTGAAGGCCCGCAGTCCGCAGTGAAAATCGCCGGCCGGGCAATGGAAGAACAAGCGGCCGATGCCCGTCAACACGGGATTGCCGATCCAGCGGTGTTTCCAGGGCATGGCACCGGGTACGATGCCGCCTTGGAACCGGTTGCCCATCACCAGGTCGTGGCCGGCCCGCAGTTTTTCGATGAACGGAAAGATGGAAGCGAAGTCGTAGCTGTCGTCGGAATCGCCCATGACGATGAATCGTCCACGGGCGGCTTCGATGCCGGCGCGGAGGGCGCTGCCGTAGCCTTTTTCGCGCACGGCCACGACGCGGGCTCCGAGCCGCTTGGCAATCGCCTGCGAGCCGTCGGTGCTGCCGTTGTCGGCCACGACGATTTCCGCGCTGAGTCCGTGCCGGCCGATCGCCTGCTGGGCCTTGCGAATGCACCGTTCGATGGTTTCGGCCTCATTGAGGCAGGGCATGACAATCGACACCTCGATTGCGGCCGCGCGCGGCTCTGGCGACGCAGGCGTTTCGTTGACGGGCGGCAGCAGGTCGAGCGACATGGGTTCCTCGGGCATAGACGTCCGAGAAAATATAGGTCGCTCCGCGGGCGGGAGGCGTGAGCCTCCCTGGTAAGTCCGTAGTGCGGCGAGCGCCTTGGTGAGAGGCGTAGGGTGGGACCAGCGAGCTTGCGAGCGCCGGCCCACCATTCAGAGGCGTCAGGCGTCAGGCGAAAGTCAATCAAGTGTTTCTGAACCCTGAACCCTGAACCCTGAACCCTTTCACGGTGGGCCGGCGCTCGCAAGCTCGCTGGTCCCACCCTACCTTGCTCGTCGTTCCCGCACGATCCGCAAAAACGCCGCAACCGCAACTACGGCAACTCCTTGATGCGGATATTGCGGAACTCGACGTGCGCGTTGTGCCCCAGGAAGCCGACGTGACCGCGTGTCCGCTGAATGCCCGGATGCGCCTTGAGCACCTCCGGATCTTTCACGTCGTCCAGATTGCCGTCGACGGTCACCTGATCGTTGACGGTGACCTTGATATGCCGGCCGTCGCAGACGATTTCCTCAGTGTTCCACTCGCCCGCCTTCTTCGGGGCGCCGCGTTTGGCCGGCAGCACCTTGTAGATCGAGCCGTGATATTGGCCCGGCTCCAGCTTGGCATATTGGGGTGCGTCGTCGTCGAGAATCTGGCTCTCCATACCGGAGTAGGCGGCGTCGCCTCGCAACGGCGCTCGCAAGCCGACGCCGTTGTTGCCGCCCGGTTCCAGGCGATACTCGAACCGCAGAATGAAGTTGGCGTATTCCTTGTTGGTGAACAGGTTGCCGCCGCCGTTCTTCGGGCAAACGAGCTCGCCCTCTTCGACTACATAGCCGGGACCCGTCTTGTTGACGATTTGCCAGCCGTCGAGGCTCTTGCCGTCGAACAGCGGCACAAAACCCTCCTCTTGGTCGGCCAGAGCGGGCGCGACGAAGACAAAGGCGACGAGTGCGAACAGAAGACACGATGGAAGGCGGGCAAGCATGAGGCAGTCTCCGGGTGAGTTGGGCGTGGTTTTCGTTCTTGGTTTGGCAACGGACATGTAGGGTGGGATCTATTGTAGTTGCCGTGCCAACGACCGCAAACTCATCTGGGCAAGCCGGACGATCCGCCGTAGGCTGTAAACCATGGCCACCAGTCCTGTCCATGAAAGCCGCGCGCGCGTCGACCGAACCGCCGCCGCTGGGCAAACAGCGGCGATCGCGCCGCGCGACGACGGCCGGCCGATGGCTGCCACCACCTGGCGGCCAGCCTTGCTCGGCAGCCTGCTGACCTATGCGGCGTTTCCACCGGTCGATTGGTGGCTGCTGGCCTGGATGGGTCCGGTCTTCTGGCTGTTGCTCGTCCGCCGCCGCGAGCTGGCCGGCCGCCGGCCTTACGCCGTGCTCTGGCTGGCCGGGTTCGCCTTCTGGTTCCCCATGTTGCAGTGGCTGCGGCTGCCACACTCGGTGACGATCATCGGCTGGTTCGCGCTGTCGATTTATCTGGCGTTCTACATGCCGATGTTCGTGGCCGTCTGTCGCGTGGCCGTACACGCCCTGCGGCTGCCGCTGCTGGCCGTGGCACCGGTCGTGTGGATGGGGCTGGAACTGGCCCAGGCGCACCTGCTCACCGGGTTCAACATGGCGTCGCTGGGGCACAGTCAATGGCGCTGGCTGCCGCTGGTGCAAATCGCCGATCTGGCCGGCGGCTATCTGGTGAGCGGACTGGTGATCTTCGTGGCCGCCTGCTTGACGACGATGCTGCCGGCCGAGGGGCGTCGCTGGCGGGCCTGTCCGCTACTGCCGATGGCCGCTGCGATGGCGTCCGCCCTGACCTACGGCTATTGGCGGCTCGACCACGCCGAGGGCCGGCCCGGTCCCACCATCGCCCTCATTCAAGGTTCGATCGACACCGAGTTGAAGCACGACCCGGTGAAACAGCGGTTGGTTTATCCGCACTACTTCGCCCTTTCTGAGCGGGCTGTGGCCGAGTGCAAGCATCTCGACCTGATCGTCTGGCCGGAGACGATGTTCCGCGATTCGTTGTTTGTCTGCCCGGCCGACGTGACCGCTCCGGGAGCCTGGCAGGGTACGCGCGGCCAGTTGGATCAAGAAATCATCGCCCGGCGAGAGTGGATCGGCCATCAAGCGAAAGCACTCGATACGCCGCTGCTGTTGGGCATCGACGCGGTCGAGTTCTGCACCACCTATCCTCGGCGGTACAACTCGGCGCTCTTCGTCGATCGGCAAGGCCGGATCGGGCCGCGCTACGACAAAACGCACCCCGTGCTGTTCGGCGAATACGTGCCGCTGGCCAAAGACATGGAATGGCTGGCCAGCTTGTCGCCGATCGGGGCGGGCATCGACTGGGGCAGCGAGGTGCCGGTCTTCGAGGTGGCCGGCGCGCGGCTGGCGGCCAATATCTGTTATGAAAGCGTCCTTCCGCATGTCATTCGCAGCCAGGTGACACGCCTGCGGCAGGAAGGCAAGGAGCCGGACATCCTGGTCAACCTGACCAACGACGGCTGGTTTCGCGGTTCCAGCGAGCTCGACCTGCACCTGACGTGTGCCGTGTTTCGGGCCATCGAGTGTCGCAAGCCGTTCGTGATCGCGGCCAACACCGGTTTCTCGGCCTGGATCGACTCCGACGGACGGATCATCAAGCGCGGTCCGCGCCGCGAAGCCGACGTGATTATCGCGCGGCCGCGGCTCGACGGTCGTCGAAGCCCTTATCTTGTCTGCGGAGACTGGCCATCGGGCATCTGCCTGTTGGCCACCTGCGCGATCGGGCTTTTCGGGATCTACCGGTGCTACGTTCCACGCTCAACAGCGCACGACGGCTGACGACACGCCCGTGGGGCGACCTTCCCAGGTCGTCGAGCGAAGACGCCTTTGATGACGTCGATTCTCGGCGCGAAGGGGCTTACAATCAGAGCGAACCCCATTCACATGCCCGAAGACTGCCACCATGAAGATCCACCTCCGAAATTTGACGATCGCCGTAGTTTCTTTAGCATCGCTGTGGTTGTTTGCTCGATGCGCCGCGGACGACGAGCAGACCGCCGGCATCGTGTTTGCCGACTTCGAGGGCGGCGACTATGGTCGTTGGCAGACGAGCGGCACGGCCTTCGGAGCGGGGCCGGCCAAGGGGACGCTGGCGGGCCAAATGCCGGTAAGCGGCTTCTTGGGCAAGGGGCTGGTGAATAGTTTCGTTGGAGGCGATGAAGCGACCGGCAAACTCACGTCGCCGGAGTTTAAGATCGAAGGCAAGTTCATCGGCTTCCTGATTGGCGGCGGTGGCTATCCAGGGAAGACGTGCATGAACCTGTTGGTGGAGGGCCGCGTTCTGCGGACGGCCACCGGCCCGAACACACCGCCCGGCGGCAGCGAACAGCTTGAAGCCGCCGCCTGGGACGTGAGCGACCTGACGGGCAAGATGGCCCGCATCGAAATCGTCGACGAGGCCAGCGGCGGTTGGGGTCACATCAACGTCGATCAGATCGTCTTCACAGACCGCCGCCCGATCGAGGTCGTCCACAACGCCCGCCGCGACCTGCCGGCCGAGCGGCGGTTCTTGCTCTTTCCCGTGCGCAACGGCGCCGCCAAGCGCCGCGTGACGGTCAGCGTACAGGGACGCGCCGAACGGCAATTCGAGATCGAGCTGGCCGACGGAGAGGCCGATTGGTGGGCGCCGCTCGACATCACTCGTTGGCAAAATCGGACGCTCACGATCGAGGTCGACAAGCTGCCTGGAGACTCGCACGCGCTCGACAACCTGCGGCAAAGCGACGACGCCGTGGAACCGAACGATGTTTACCACGAGGCCTTGCGGCCGCAGTTGCACTTCTCGCCCCGGCGCGGCTGGACGAACGACCCCAACGGGCTTGTTTTCCATCAAGGACGCTACCACCTTTTCTTTCAGCACAATCCCTATGGCTGGAGTTGGGGCAACATGCACTGGGGCCACGCCACGGGCAGCGATCTCGCGCATTGGCAGGAACTGGGCGAAGCGTTGTATCCCGATGCGATGGGGCCGATGTTTTCCGGCAGTGCGGTTGTCGACTGGCACAACACCAGCGGCCTGGGCCGCGACGGCCGACCGCCGCTGGTGCTCTGTTATACCGCGGCCGGCAGTCCGACCGTGCAATGCCTGGCCTACAGCAACGACGGCGGCCAGACGTTTACCAAGTACGAGCACAATCCGGTCGTCGACCAGATCACGCCCGGCAACCGCGATCCCAAGGTCTTTTGGCACGAGCCAACTCGCCGCTGGGTGATGGTGCTCTACGTCGGCTTGCCCGACAACAAGCACGCGATTCAATTTCTCACCTCGCCGGATTTGAAAGAGTGGAAGGTCGGCAGCCAGGTCGAGGGCTTTTATGAATGCCCCGATCTGTTCGAGCTACCGGTCGACGGCGATGCGGGCCGGAAAAAGTGGGTGCTGACGGCGGCCAGCAGCGAATATCAGGTGGGCAGCTTCGATGGCGAGCGTTTCGTTTCGGAAACGGCCCGGTTGCCCGGCCACCGCGGCCGCGGCTTTTATGCGGCCCAGACCTTCAGCGACATTCCGGCCCGCGACGGCCGCCGCATTCAGATTGGCTGGTTGCAAGCGGCGTCGCCCGGCATGCCGTTCAATCAATGCTTGTCTCTGCCGCTCAAACTCGGGCTGCTGACGACGGCCGATGGTCCTCGGCTGACATGGTCGCCCGTGACGGAGATCGAACGGCTGCGCGCCAAAGAATTCCGCTTCTCGGACAGCGTCTTGTCTGCCGAAGAGAGCAAGAAGCTGGGCGGAATTCAATCGGAGTTGCTCGACATCGTGGCGGTGATGGAACCCGCCAAGACCGCCGAAGTCGTCTTCGACGTGCGCGGCGTGAGCCTGAGCTACGACGCCGCGAAAGAACAGCTCACCGTCAACGGGCACGCCGTCGCTGCTCCGTTGCGCGAGGGGAAACTCGACGTGCGAGTCGTCGTCGATCGGACCGCGTTTGAAATCTTCGCCGACGGCGGATCGATCTATATCCCGATGCCCGTCATCCCCGCGGCCGAGAACCGAAACGTATCCGTCACGGTCCGACGCGGCCAGGTGCGGTTGCCGCGGTTCGAGGTGTACGAGCTGCGGTCGATCTGGCAATGAGTGGATTGTCGAGGAGCCAAAGTGATGTCGAGAGCGGTGCAACACCCGATGGTTCAGGCCCCATCCAGCTTGCCTGGATGGTGAATAAGATGCCTCCCGGCTGCTACGCAGCTCACCATCTCCTTCACCATCCAGGCGAGCTGGATGGGGTCGACTCGTGGCGGCGGCAAAACCCACCCGGCTCAAGGACGCCACGCTCGACATACTTCTCTCAGCCGCCGGGACGTGTTATCGTTGGGCGCAGCACGCGCGCAGCGGGTTGCGGCGGAAAAAAGAGACCCCGAATGGTCAGGGGCAACGATGAAATTGAAGCACGCCATCCTCGCCCTGCTGGGCCGGGAAGAACTCAAACGGATTGTGGATGAATTCGATCTCGACGGCGTCGACCGGCGCAGCGTCGAAGACATGCGGCGCGGGCTCTCGCGAGCGCGACGCGCCACTCCGGCAATCCTGTTGGAATACCTCGGCGAAACGGAGGTCAAGGCGGTCTGCGAAGCCGTGGACGTTGATTCCGTCGGCCGTCGCGGGCAACTCATTGAGCGCCTCCTGGCGGGCACGGATGCCGCCGAAACGGAAACCGCCGGCCCCGCGGAAGCGGACCCGGTGAAAGGCAAGGACGCGCTTTGGCCCGACGAAGGCACCGACACTAACCCGAAGCGCCAGCGAGGCGGACAGACGGACCCCCAGCGCCAGCGAGGCGGGCGGGCGAGCGCGCGGCCGGGAACCGAACGCACGTCACAGACATCGGCCGGGTCCGGGTCGGCCGGACCGGCGGCGAAACGCGCGATCGAGCACTACGAACACTCGGACAAGACGCGCATGAACAATCCTCCTGTTGGCTTAGTGACGCCCCAGACCGATCCCGACGCGGGAACCAAAAAACGTTATGCCTACGACCCGCACCTCGATCCAACGCTGGTCTGGGCCGGCAAGGCGGAGCAGAGCGCCATCGAAGTGCCGACCGTCTCGCTGCACGTTCACGAGCGGATCGACCCGCGGACCATCATCGAAGCCGTGCGGAGGCGCAACGGCGGCGCGGCGAAGGCGGGCGGGGCGCCGGTGCAGCGATCGTTGTTCGAAGAGCCGGAAGAGAACCCGCCCTTGCGCGAGGCGATCGACTTCTACCGGCACGCCCACGGCTGGAGCAACCGCCTGATCGCCGGCAATTCGCTGTTGGTGATGAACTCGCTCTTGGAGAAGGAGGGCCTGGCCGGCAAGGTGCAGATGATCTACATCGACCCACCCTACGGCATCAAGTACGGGTCGAACTTCCAGCCCTTCGTCAACCGCCGCGACGTCAAAGACGGCAGCGACGACGACCTGACGCAGGAGCCCGAAATGGTCCAGGCCTTCCGCGACACCTGGGAGCTGGGAATCCATTCCTACTTAACGTACCTGCGCGACCGGCTGCTACTCTGTCGGGATCTCCTCACTGCCACGGGCAGCATCTTTGTGCAGATCAGCGATCAGAATCTCCACCACGTACGCGAGCTCGTTACTGAAATACTTGGCGCAGACAACTTCGTCTGCACAATTGCATTCAAAAAGACCGGCGCAATGGCGTCCGCACGTCTGCCAGTAGTCTGCGACTACATCATTTGGGCCGCCAAAGACGGTTGCCAAATGCAATTCCAGCAACTCTTTATGAAGCGAAGTTCCGTTGACGGCGGCCTCGACGCTTTTAAGCACGTATTGTTGCCGTCGGGAGAGGTCGTCGGCGCCGTGGAATTCAGCGACGGCGCCCACTTGCCAGACGGCGCGAAGGCGTGCCAATCAGTATCCCTAACTTCGCAAGATCCAAGCGAAACCAGGAACTACACATATCTATTTCGCGGACGTGAGTTCAAGCCACCAGCGAACCGACACTGGAGCATTTCTGAAAATGCGATGCGGCGACTTGAACAAAAGCGCAGGCTGTTTGTTGCCGGCGACAGTTTGAGATTCGCGTACCTTCTCGAGGACAATCCTGTTGTGCCGATCAACAACATTTGGGCCGACACGGGCACGGGTAGTTTTACGGAGCCGCAACGGTACGTTGTCGAGACAGCATCGAAGGCCGTTGTACGCTGCATGCTGATGACGACGAACCCAGGAGATCTCGTGTTCGACCCGACTTGCGGTTCGGGAACGACGGCGGCCGTGGCGGAGCGCTGGGGTCGCAGGTGGATAACGTGCGATACCTCGAGGGTCGCCACGGCGATCACGAAACAGCGGCTTATGACCCAGACCTTTCCCTATTATGAACTCGCTCATCCAAACGAAGGCATCCCCAGCGGTTTCGTCTACAAGACCGTGCCACGTATCACTTTGGGCGAGATAGCAAACGATGAGCCACCGTCGCAGGAAACGCTTTTCGACCAGCCAGACGTGGACAAATCGAAGGTCCGCGTCACCGGCCCCTTCACGGTCGAAGCCGTGCCCGCGCCCGCCGTCCGGCCGATCAGCGAAATCGTCAAAGAAGAGCAGGCCGCCGTGCTCGACGAGCAGCCCAGCTTGCCGGGCATCGAACCGCTCGACGGACAAACGCGGTTGGAGCTGCGCGACGAAGTCGCCGTGGCACGCTACGGCGAAACGGCCCGGCAACGCGAATGGCGCGACGAGCTCTTGAAGTGCGGCATCCGCGGTCGCAGCGGGCAACGCGTGGAGTTTGCCCGAATCGAGCCGCTGGGCGGCACGCGCTGGCTGCAATGCGAAGGGGAAACGAAGGGCGATTCGCCGGAGCACGTCGTGGTTTCGTTCGGCCCCGAATATGCGCCCTTGGAACAGCGGCAGGTGGAGTCGGCCTTGGAAGAAGCCGGCCGGCTGAAGCCCCGTCCGGCGCTCGTCGTGTTCGCGGCCTTTCAGTTCGACCCGGAAGCGGCCAAAGACATCGACGAGACGCGCTGGCCCGGCGTCACGCTGCTCAAAGTGCAGATGAACACCGATCTGTTGACCGACGACCTGAAAAAGAAGCGGGCCAGCAACGAGTCGTATTGGCTGGTCGGGCAGCCCGACGTGGCCGTCACGCGGCTGGCCGAGGGAGCGTACCGCGGCTTGTGGCAGGTCGAGGTGTACGGCTTCGATTATTACAACCCGCGCAGCGGGCAGATCGAGTCGGGCGACACGTCGAAGATCGCGATGTGGCTGTTGGACACCGACTACGACGGTCGCAGCCTGTTTCCGCGGCAGGTGTTTTTTCCGATGGCGGGCGACAAAGAGGGCTGGTCGCGGCTGGCGCGCAACCTGAAGGCCGAGATCGACGAAGAGCGGATCGAGGCTTACCGCGGCTCCGTCTCGCTCCCCTTCGAGGCCGGCGAGCACCGCCGCGTGGCCGTGAAGATTGTCGACGACCGCGGCATCGAAAGCCTCAAGATCGTGGAGTTGAACGGATGAAGAACACCAACCCGAAGCGCCAGCGAGGTCGAGGGGCAAAGATCAAGGAACTGACGGTGAAGAACTTCACCGTCTTCGACGAAGCGAAGTTCGAGTTTTCGCCGGGGCTGAACGTGATCATCGGCGAGAACGGCACGGGCAAGTCGCACCTGTTGAAGCTGATGTACGCGATCGTAAAGGGGTCAACCAATCCAGATCATTCCACGCAGGACTTGGCAGAGGCGCTTGTGGCGTCTCAGCACGGCGTACTCCAGAAGCTCAGAGCGGTTTTCATGCCCGAGCACGGACGGTTGGAGCGGCTGGTGCGAAACGGCGCAAGGAGCGGTGCGAGCCTGCGCCTCGCAACGGACGGTGCTGCGGTCGAAATGTCGATTCAGCCCGCGAAGCAACGTGGTTTATCGCCAATTTACGGCTTTGAAGGTTCGCCGCAGTTCGACCTTGCCACACCGTGCGTGTTTCTGCCTCCGGCCGACGTGTTGGCGTTGTACGAGGGATTCATCGGCAGCTATGCCAAGCGGGCTCTCTCGCTCGACGAAACGTACAACGACCTGTGCATCGAACTGGATGTGCCTCTGTTGCGCGAAGAACCTGAGTGGGCGATAGCGATGCTGCGGCGCATCGAGAAACTGATCGGTGGGAAGGTCGTGGTCAAAGGCGGCCGCTTCTACATCGGTAAGCTCGAAGCGCACTTAGTGGCGGCGGGCTATCGCAAACTAGGCGAGATCGTGCGGCTCATCGGCAACGGCAGTATCACCTCCGAAACGGTGCTCTTTTGGGACGAACCCGAAGCGGGTCTCAATCCGCGACTGATCACCTTGGTATCGGAACTTGTGTTCTTGCTTGCCAAGGTGGGAGTGCAGGTGTTTGTGGCTACGCACGATTTTCTGCTGAGCGATCAGTTGTCGGTGGCGGTTGAATATGGCACCGAAGAGGGCAAGGCGGCAAACGCGCGGTTTTTCGGGCTAAGCCGGCCTAAGCCAAACGCGTCGGTCGTGATTGAGTCGGGCGGGGTCTTGGCTGACATCCAAAACAACCCGATCCTGGCGGAATACGCCGAGCAGAGTGATCGCGAGCGAAGGCTATTTTCAGGCGAAAGCGCCGCCGCAGCCAAGAGGGGCCCATGAGCAGCGAATTCCGCGAGGGACAACTGCGATTCCAATTCAGTGACGAGTGGTACGTCGTCAAGTATGACGGGCACCGCGACTACTCCGCCGAGATGGCGAGGCTGCAAGGGACCAAGGCGGTCGATTTTATCGCCCTCCTCGAAGCGCAGCCGGCGGCGGAAATGCTTTGGATGGAAGTCAAAGACTTCCGCGGCTATCGAATCCAAAACAAAGCGCGCCAATTCGACGGCGAACTAGCCGCGGAGCTTGGTGAGAAGGTCCGCGACTCGATCGCTGGCCTGGTCGGGGCCTGGCAGAGATCCTCAACTCCCGACGTCTGGCTCCCCTTCATCGAACGGTTGTCCCAGCGCGAGCCGCCAATGAAAGTGCTGCTTTGGTTGGAAGACGATCCTCCGCCGCCCGGAGGCACACGTAACGCAACGCTGACCGAGCGCGTGCGAATACGGTTGCTCAAGGAGCGGCTGAGGTGGCTGACAACCAAGGTAATCGTTGCCAGTCTGGCGACACGAAATTGGCCGAAAGGCATGAAAGTTTCCAACCTGCCTGGAGCGGGACGGCCATGACATCCAGCTATTCCATCCCCGAACTGATCATCAACTCGCCCTTCCGCGAGCCGGCGGCGCATTGGAGCTACGACCGCGCGTCGCGGCTGTTCACGCGTAAGGCCGCGCGGCGGCCGGCGGGCTACATTATGGCCACGCCCGGTAGCCAGTCGTTCGACGATCCGGGCGTGTTCGTCGAGCTGCCGCTGGTGAACCAGATTCGACAGCGCGTCAAAGCCTGGCGAGAACGCCCCGATAATCCCTACGCGGGTGTCAACGGCATCACGCGACGCCTCTTGGAACATTGGCGCGACGCCGAACAGCGCGAGGACCGGCAGTTTTTCTTTTGCCAGCTCGAAGCGATCGAAACGCTCATCTGGCTGGTCGAGGCGCCGGCCGCCGAGCGGCAGGGAATCGACGTGCCAGGCGACGGCGGCGACTTCACGCGGTGGTGCTCCAAGATGGCCACGGGCAGCGGCAAGACCATCGTGATGGCCATGCTCATCGCCTGGCACGTGCTCAACAAGGCGACCTACCCGCAGGACAAGCGATTTGCCCGCAACGTGCTGGTGGTGGCGCCGGGCCTGACGGTGAAGAGCCGCTTGCAGGTGCTCGTGCCGGGCAGCGAGGGAAACTACTACGACCTGTTCGCCGTCGTGCCGCCGGGACTGACGGAGAAGTTGCGGCAAGGCAAAGTGCTGGTGCGCAACTGGCACGCGCTCGACTGGGAAAGCGAGGAGCAGATCGCCCGGCGAAAGGGGGTCGACAAGCGCGGGGCCAAAAGCGACGAAGCCTACGTCCGTGACGTGCTGGGCGAGATGGCGTCGGCCCGAAACCTTCTCGTCATCAACGACGAGGCGCACCATGCCTGGCGAGTGGCCGGCCACGGCAAGCCGGGCGCGAGCAAGGCCGAAGTCGAGACGGCGACCAAATGGATCGGCGGGCTCGATCGAATTCATCGCGCGCGTGGCATCTTGGCCTGCCACGACCTTTCGGCCACGCCCTTCGCGCCGACAGGCCGGCAAAGCACCGAAGAAATGCTGTTCGGGTGGATCGTCAGCGATTTTGGACTGGCTGATGCCATCGAATCGGGACTGGTCAAGACGCCGCGGGTGGTCGTTCGCGACGACGGGCGGCTGGCGCCCGACTACAAGTCGCGGCTGTACCACATTTACAACGATCCCGAAGTGAAAGACGACTTGAACCGCAAGGCCGAGCCGTTCGAGCCGCTGCCCGACCTGGTGACGAACGGCTATTACCTGCTCGGCAAAGACTGGCTGGAGACGGCCACTCGCTGGCGCGAGCAAGGCGAACCGACGCCGCCCGTGATGATTACCGTGGCCAACCGCACCGAGACGGCAGCGCGGGTCAAGTTCGCCTTCGACCGCGCCAAGATCCAAATCGACGAGCTGGCGCGGCCCGAGCGGACGTTGCACATCGACTCGAAGGTGCTGGAGATGGCGGAGGCCCAGGAGGAGCCGACGGCGCTGACGGGCGAGAACGAGGGCGACGACGACGATCAGGAGCAACCCGTGCGGAAGCTGACCAAGCAACAGCAGGCGGAGCTCTTGCGGCGGACGGTCGACACGGTCGGGCAGGTCGGCCAGCCGGGCGAGCAGATCCAGGCGGTGATCTCGGTGGGCATGCTTTCCGAGGGGTGGGACACGAAGACCGTGACGCACATCATGGGCCTGCGGGCTTTTTCCAGCCAGTTGCTGTGCGAGCAGGTCGTGGGCCGCGGGTTGCGGCGGACCAGTTACGACGTGAATGAGGCGACCGGCATGTATGAGCCGGAGTACGTGAACATCTTCGGCGTCCCGTTCACCTTCCTGCCGCACGAAGAAGGCGACGGGCCGCCGCCCCCGCCGCCCCCGCCCAAGACCAAGATCGAGGCGCTTGCCGAGCGGCGGCAGTTTGAGATTGTCTGGCCGAACATCGTGCGGATCGACCACGTGTTGCAGCCGCGGCTGGCCCTCGATTGGTCGTCCGTCGAGCCGTTGGTGTTGGACGCCTTTCACTTGACGATGCTGGCCGAACTGGCGCCGGTGATCGAGGGCAAGCCCGACGTGACGCGGTTGGCGCAGATCGAATTGGAGAGTCTGGCCCGGCGGTTCCGCGCGCAGAAGATCGCCTTCGAGGCCGCGCGCGACGTCTTCGACCTGGCGCGGCCAAGCTGGCGCGGCAACCGCGAGTTTCTGCTCGGGCAGCTTGTCGGCCTGGTCGAGCGTTTTATTCAGTCGGACCGGTTGCAGATCGTGCCCGACTCGTTCGCTCAGGACGAATTGCGACGGCGACTGGTGATCGCGCTGAACATGACCAAGCTGGTGCAGCATCTTTGGAACGCGGTACGAGAAAAGAACACCGAGCGGCTTGTGCCGGTTTTCGACGACGATCACCCGCGGCGTTCGACGGCCGACATGCAGCCCTGGTACACGGGCAAGCCACATGAGTTAACACGACGTTCGCACGTGAATTTTTGCGTCTTTGACAGTACCTGGGAAGCCACCGAGGCGTTCGAACTCGATCGCAACGATCTGGTCGAGGCGTGGGCGAAGAACGACCACTTAGGTTTCGAGGTTCTTTACAGCTTGCAGGGCGTAGTGCGGAAATATCGTCCCGACTTCCTGATTCGGCTGCGGGGCGGCACGTTGTTGGTGCTGGAGGTCAAAGGGCAAGATTCGGTGGCCGAGCAAACCAAGCGGCGTTACCTGGCCGAGTGGGTTGAAGCCGTGAACGGCGTCGGCGACTTTGGCCGCTGGGCTTGCGACGTTTCGCGCCACCCCAAGGATGTGGCGGAGATTCTTGAGCGGCACGCCAGGTCGCACCGTTAACGTTTGCAAAAGTCGGTGTTCGTCGCTCTGCTTCGTTTGGCGCGAATTGGCCATCTTCGAAATGCCCTGGACAGAGAATACTTCCTCTCCGAATCCGGAGAGGAGCGGCAGAACAATGGTGTATCGGTACGCATGCCCCGCAAGCTCATTGCGGGCCAGACTTGGCAGCCACAAATTTCCTGGCGGCTTGTCAACGAGCGCGGCCAGTTTTGGGTTTCGAGGGCGAACGGGTCTTTTTGCCACCGGCGCGGTTCACTCTTGCCCCCGGTTCGCGAATGATCTGTGCGTCCTTGAGGGCTTTGTAATCCTCCGATCGGACCACAAGCTGTTGCGGCGGACGCGTGTGGAATCCGATGCCGCAGCCCGCCAGGAACGCAACGGCCGCATCGTACTGGTCGCGGTCGTCAAAGTCAATTACGGGCACGATTGAACCTTCCTATAACGGGATGGTACCGATCGCCGAGTCTCTACGCAATGACGCCCTTGTCGCACGGACCCATTTATCTATTATCGTCGCATTTGTGGCGGACGCAAGGCCACGGAGGTTTGCGGCTGCTTGTCCATCGCTTAAGTAAAAACGCCGCTTGGAGATCGCCATGCCAACGCCGCGCTCGCGGCGCGCCCCCCGAGCCAAATCGACAGATGGGCATTTACGCTTTCCGCTCGCTGCGATAAAACCGGTTCGACATAAAATGTTCCACCGCCAGTACGAGGGCCACGAGCGCCATCAAGAGTGGAAACAGTTCGCGGCCGACCCGGCCCGTGCTCATCTGGCGGTCGATCTCGTCGCGGCTGCGGGCCAGGCGGAACTCGGTGTCGCCGAAAACCTGCTTCAGCCCGTCCTCGTCGGTGCGGCCCAGCTCGCTGGCGCTCGGCGGCAAGTTGACGCTGAAGCCGCGGTCGAGTCCGCCCTGCTTGCCGCCGGCCGTCACCTGATAGTTGCCCACCCAGGCCGTCGAAGTCACGACGATCGCTCGCTGCTTCGGATCGGCCGACTGGCGGTAGGTGTCGCCGCGCGGCGTGGTCAAGAGATAGGTCGTGTAGCGTTCGTCGGCCGACAGGCGAAGCACGGCGGCCTCGCCCGCCAGGTAGTTCAACTGCCCTTCGGTGCTGCCGGCCAGGTATGAGCCGACCTGCAGGACCAGCATGAAGTAGGGCCAGTTTTCCAGCCCCCGCACCAGCTCGTTCCACGGCTCATCGCCGGCGCTGTTGAGCATCGAAATCGGCGTGGTCATGAGCACCACGTGCCCCTTGCCGACCGGCCGCTCGACCAGCAACGGCTCTTTGTTGCACGTGGCCACCACGGCCGTCCCGTTTGGCCGCTTGTGCAACGGCCAGTAGCGATAGATCGGAAACGCGTCCCAAGGCACCGAGCCTTTGAGCGGCCGGAACTTGGCCACCATCGGATGCTGCTCGTTCGAGATCACCAGGTATTTGCCGCCGTCCGGAAAGTTGCGTGGGAATTTGCCCAGCTCGCCGGGCAACAGCCGCTTGGCCGCCGCCGATTGATAGCTCTCCGGCCGCGCCGCCGCTCCCAGAAAAATGCCCACGCCTCCGCCCGACTCCGCATAGCGGTCGAGCTGGTTCCAGACATCGTCGTCGAGCGCGCCGGGATCGACCAGCGCCACCACCGCATAATCCTCCAGCGACCGTTGCGATAGCTCGCCGAACGAGACCACGTCGCACTCGAACTGTGCCCGGCCCGTCTGCCGGAAGCCGTCGGGGGCCAGTGCTTCCGTGAAATAGCGCGTGCGTTCATAGAGGGGCGGCGACGAGGCGACAAGGACTTTCCAGGGCGGCTTGACGTCGAGGGTGAACCAGCGGCGGTCGTCGGCGGCCAGACCGTCGGCACCGACCAACCGCACGAAGCCCTGGTGCGTGCCGGTGTCGAGCGGGCCGAGCGAAAACTCGGTTCCCTGGCTGGCGCCCGACGCCACCGCGACGATGTCTTGGGCGCGTTTTTCTTCCTCGCCGCTTTCGTTCACCAGATAAACTTCCACGGCCCTTTCAGCGGCCAACCCCGTGCTGACGACTTCGGTGGTGAGCGACCAGGGGCGGTTGCGGGTGATCGACTCGGCCAACAGACGCAACTCGCCCAAGGCCAGGTTTTGCGGCTCTTTCACCCCCACGTCGATCACATAGATGCCCAGTCCCAGGCTCTCCGCCAGACGCTGACGCAGCTTGGCCGCGGCCCGCGGATCCCACTCGGCCTTGGTCAGGTCGGAAAAGACATACAGCTCCTTGCGTTCGGGCATCTCCTTTCGCTCCGGCTCGCCTTTCCTCAACAACTCGACCGCCTGCTCGATCACGTCCCATAGGTCTTGCGGGGCGGCGGTCGTCTCCAGCCGGCTGATGCGTTGCTGGGCGGCTCCCAGATCGACCTGAAACACGGGCTGGCCGGGCGTGGAATCGAGCACGGCCACCAGGCTGTCGGGCGGCAGTTGCTTGACGAGCCAATCGGCCGTCTCGCGGGCCTCTTCCAGCCGCGTTTTGTTCTCGCTTTTGTAGTCCATCCGCGGCGAGGTGTCGAAAACCATGGCCGCCGCCACCGGCGCTTCCTGATCGCCGATGAAACCGCTCGATTTGATGCTCGGACGCGCCAGGCCGAACGCCAGCAGACAAAGGACCGCCATCCGCAACAGCAGCAGCAGCAAGTGCCGCAACCGCATGCGGCGGCGATTGGCGATTTCTCGCCGCTGCACAAAGCGCAGCGCGGGAAACTCGAGGTGTCGCGGCTGCTGCCGCATCACCAGGTGCAGCACGACGGGCAGCGCCGCGGCGGCGGCGCCGAAGAGCAACGCGGGGGTGACAAAATCCATTCCGTTAGGTTACCGGGCCCAGTCGAGCAACGTCAAATAGACTTCACGCGGGCCCGCGGAGCCACGTGCTTGTCACTGACGCAGCCGTCTGCTTAGATAAGAGTGCCGTGGCGAGCCACGCTCCGCAGGGTTGCGGACCCTTCTGCCACGTTCCTTGAGAGGCACTCATCATGGCAGCAAACGACGCGGGACCGGGCAAGGATGACCAGGCACGCTCCCCACGGCGCGCAAGCTGGCGCGGCTCGGCGACTGCCACCGCCTCGCCCTCCGATTATCGCTGGCGCGACCGCGGCGAAAAAACCAACCGCGAAGTCGCCCAGCAGAACCTGCGGCGGCGAGTCAAACTGGCCTTGTTGACCAGCAGCGTGCTTGGACTCTGCGGCGCCTTCGCCTGGTATTGGCTGATGCGGCCCCGCGCCACGCCGCTGTTGGCGGTCAGCATCACGCAGTACGTCGCGCCGCTGCCGCCCAACAGCTTTGCCGCTGAAGACGTGACGCGGCTGTCCGAGGTGGCCAAGGCCGCCTCCCGCGGCAGCGGCATGTTGACCGTCAAGTCGTCGCCGACCGCGGCCGACGGCAGCGACGACGAGCGGGCCGCCTGGAACTCCAAATCGGCCGAGTCCCTGCTGAAGCAGGTGGGGCAATGGCTGGAGGGCGCCACGCCCGGCGGACCGGGCCGGCGAATGCTGGGCTCCGGCGGCACGGTGGTGCTCTACATCACCGGGCACGGGGCCGTCGATGAGAAAGGCCGCGCGTGCATTATTCCGGCCGACGCGGCAAAATCGCGCGCAGCAGCCGAACCCGCCTACTTGAAGTCCGACCGCTGGTTGGCCGTGGCCGACGTTGTGCAGCGGCTCGACGAAATACGGCCCGATGTCAAAAAACTGCTGGTGCTCGATTGCAACCGTCTCGACGCCGATTGGGCCATCGGCTTGCTCTACAACGGATTTGCCGAAGCGCTGCCCGCCGCACGGGGAAACGCCAAATCAGTGGCGATTCTCAGCGCGGCGCAGGCGGGCCAGCTTGCCTGGCCTGGCGTGGAGCTGCAAGGCACGCCGTTCGGCTTTTATCTCTCGCAGGCCTTGATCGGCGATCCCGCGGCCGACGACGATCGCAACGGCAAAATCTCTTTGCAAGAGCTCGCCCGGTTCGTCCGCACGCGCGTCTCGAACTGGGTCCGCGCCAATCGTTACGACGATCAGCTTCCGTTGCTGGTGCCCGAAGAGGCCGATTTTGACGTCGCTTACAACGATTTGGGCGCGGTCGATGTGGTTCAGCCGCCCGATGCGGCAAAGATTCAGAGCGAATTCAACGAGCTGCAGCCGTTGTGGAGTCAGCTCGATGATCTGTGGCGGGAGCACGAGCGGCTGCAAGGCCCGGTCGTAAACGAGTCTTCGCCGGTATGGTCGGAGCACTGCCTCGACTGGCACCGCTTTCAGCAGGAACTGGTGCGTTGCGGCTCGCTGCTGCTGGCCGGCCGCGAATATCGTGACGAATGCGGCGCCTGCCTTTCGCAATTGAAAGGCCTGGCCCAGAAGCTGAGCCAGCGGCGGCAGGAGGCGCTGCCCGTCCCGAGCTTGCCGCTGGCCCGCCGTTGGCGAAAGTTGCCGATCGACCCGTCGCTGCGCGAGGAGGTGGCCGGGTATCTTCAAGGCGAGAAGAAGAGTCCGTCCAGCGAGGTGAAGGGCGACTATTTCGTCCGCGCCGACGGCGTTTGGCAATGGCTGGCGACGGGCCGCGCGCCGGCGGGGCAGGACGGCCGCGATGCCGGCCGCAGGGCGGTCGATTTCGTCGACGCTCCGGCGCCGCCAGATAAATACGATGTCGTCGAAATCCGTTTATTGAAGTTGCTGGCGGACCATGCGCCCGATTCGCTTTGGAACCAGGCCGACAAGCAGCTTCTGCCGGTGCTCAAGCTCCGCGAATCGGCCGAAGAGGCGGCCGCTCCGCGCGACGTTCGGGCACACTATGCGCTCCGGCGGCGGGTCGAACGGGCCGATGCCGATCTCCGCCGTCTGGAAGACGCCCTGTTTATCAACGACGATGTCTGCAAACAGGCCGGGCCGTGTCTGGCGCGCAAGCAGGATTATGAATCCGCCCAGCGCGACGGCGAGCGGCTGGCCGAGATCCTTGCCAAGCGCGATCAGGCATGGGCCGAGTTCCCCTACCTCGCCCAGTGGCTGCTGCGGCGACCCGACACGCTCGACGGCGGCGACGTCGAGGCGATCGGCAAAATCTCCGAGACGATCGCCAGCCTGCGCGATCTCGACGTTCGTCTCGACGCCTATCTTGAAGGTTTCCTCCGCAATGACGTGGCGGCCGCGGGCCAAGAAGAAACCCTCGAAGAGCTGGAATTCGGCGCCGACAGGGTCGACGGCTGGCGAAGGGGCGTGGGCGTGAAGCTGCAGGACGCAGTCGATCGCGCGGTCGTCAAGGCGCGCGACGAAGTGACGCTGCGGCAGCTTGTCTCCCTGTTGGCCAGTCCGCTGGTGTCGGGACATAAGCGAATCGCGCTGCGGAGGCAGTACTCCGACGCCTTGCAAAAACCGCTGGCGTCGGCGGGAACGTCGGCCGCGACAAGCACCACGGGCACATCCACGCCGCCAACGGAATCCGGCGACGATAATGTCTATCTGCGGCGGTTGACTGCGGGCGACCATCCGGCGCTGGCGCTGGTGGGTTGGGAGGCGATAACGTCGAAGGAGCCCGATTCGAGCGGCAAACAGGCGGCCGAAGCGTCGTGGCTGCGGCTGGCGCGGCAGGGGGGCGACGTGCGGCAACGACTGCTCGAATTGGCCTCGGTCGGTGTCGTCGGGCCTCAACCGGTCGGCGACGATGCGGAGCCCGCGCCCGCCCGGTCGGTTTACAGCTTCGCAGAGCGACGGCTGCGGCCGGCGGCGGCTCTCTGCGCCTCGGCCGAGTTCGCCGCCAACGACCCCATCGACCGACTGGCCAGGTTCGACCTGAACGAGTTTTTGGCCTGGCGTGCCGAGCGCACGCTCGACGATTTTTGGGGTTCGGGCGACGAGGACCGTCCCGCGAAGCCCTACTTCGCCTTGGTGTTCGACGAGCTGCGCGATGCGGCCCGCAAGCTCGGTGGGGCCGATCAGACGGGCGGCAACGACCTGCAAGCCCGCTGGTCGCCCTTGAAGGACCGAGCGCAGCAGCTTGTCGCGGCCGCCGAAGAATCGGGCCTCGCCAAAGACCGCAACGACGTCTCGCGGGCGCCGGGCACCACCTTCCAGCGCAAAGTGCCGATGATCTTCACGCCGCAGTTGCCTCCGGGAGAAGCCGCGCTGTTTGTCCTCGATGGCGACAAGCGTCCCGTGCAAGCCCGCCGGACCGCGTCAGACCAGAGAGACTTTCAGGCCCGGTTGCCGGTGTCGACTGCCGGACAGAAGCAGCCCCAGACGGAAACGACGATCGAAATTCGCCGGGGCAGCGTGAGCGGCAAGTCGACCGACGCCGAACAAGAAGGTTCTGGTCGGCCCTGGTCCGTCGTTTGGTTCTATCGCGGCCACCGCAAGGCACGTCCGTTCAACCTCGTGGTCGAGCGAGAGGGGATCGAGATCGTCTACCAGCGGCGCGCGCAGCCCGTCGATACGACCGTGACCGTGACCGGCGACGACCTCAAGGAAGCCTCGATTGTGTTCATCCTCGACTGTTCGGGCAGCATGGGCGAGCCCGACGCCGGCGGCGGCGCACGGCGGATCGACGTGGCCCGTAACACGCTCGATGGCATTATCGAAGACCTTTCTCGAACGCAGCGGCTGCGCGTCGGCCTGTGGCTCTATGGACACCGGTTGGGACGCCTTGTGGCCGGCGGCCCTGTGGCAATCAATCCCAACTGGCAGCCTCCGCCGGCGAACCTGCCGATCGGCAACGACGTGGAGCAGGTGATTCCCTTGGTTCTGCTCGACAACGCCGCCAAACGCGAGTTTCAGAACAAGCTGCGTGGGGCAAAGCCGTGGGGCGAAACGCCGCTCTACATGGCGATCGTCGAAGCGATGAAGCCGTTTCATTGGCCGGCGGGCTCCGGCGCGCGGCACCTGGTGGTGATTACCGATGGCAAGAACGATGTGACGCAGCAGCAACCGCGGATTCTGGACAGGCAACTCATCACAGCCATGCAGGCCGACAAGCAGAACAAGGGTCGCCAGCCGATCAAGCTACACGTGCTCGATTGCACGCCTTTGCAGAATGCCGAGCTCCGCGGCCTGCTGGCAAATAACCGCCTGGGTCAATACATCGCGGTCGACAAGTGGCAGAAGCTGGAGCAAACCTTGAAAGACGCGCTCGGGCTGGCGGAATACGAGCTGCGGTCGCTCGATCCGCGCGAGGCCCGCACGCTGGGACCCGAGCCCCTGGGCAAACCGCTGGTGGTGCCGGGGCCGTTTCTGCCCGACCTGTCGCGCGAGTATGAGGTGCGAGTGCTCGACCGTCCGGCCTTGGCGCGCAAGGTGAAGCTGGAGGGCGAAGAGGCGTTGAGGCTGTCGGTCGAACGGCGGGGCAAGCAGGAACAGCTTGTGTTCGAGCGTTACGAGCCCGAGGGGCAATACGTGGCCGAGCAGTCGATCAGCCGCAAGACGCCGAACGTCGTGCCATTGGGAGCGGCCGACGACGAGTTTCGTCCGGTGATGTTCGACATCGCGGCCTACTCGCCGCAGTGGGAGGGCGGTGCGGCGAAGTCGAAGCGGCCCTTGCGATTTGCCATTTCGATTCAAGACGCGGGCGACCCGCCCGGCTTCAGCCCACGGCCGGCCGAAGCTTGGGTGGAAATCACGCCGCTGGCGGCCCAGGGCGCAGCCTCGGGCCCGTACCCGTTCTATGACTTGTTGTTCGAAGAAGAGCGGCCGGTGCCCGTGTTGCTGTGCCGAGTGCCGCAGTGGCCGGTGGCGGCGCGCGACGCCGAGATCCGTCTTTGGTTCAAGTTCGACCACATGAGGCCGTCGAAGGAAGTTGTGATCGGCAAAATGGAAACGCCGGTCGACGAGACGCAGGAACTGGTGATCCCCGGAGCGCCGGCGCTGCGATTGGGCGTGCAAACGGCCGACGAGGACGACGGCTGCCGGCTGGTGGTGACCGAGGAGCACCCGCCCGAGGACGCCGCCGCGGATTGGCTGCGCGTGCAGACGTTGGAGCCGCCGGACCGCGTGGTGCGCACCTTCAGCTACAGCGGGCGATCGGCGACGCACGTTTTTTACTTCCACGGCCGTCCGCGTTCGTCGCTGGTGAACGACAGGCTGTTGCTGACCACCAAGAAAGATCTCGCTCGCGACGCGATCGCCGTGGACAAAATCCCGTTGCGGGTGACGGTTGAATGAGACTGTGCAGGCAAGGCTTGGCTACTTGACGCGCAAGCGAGCGGCCTTGGCCAGCCGCGGCTGGGGCGCGCCGGCCCGCCACTGGACCGCCATCCAGTCGCCTACGAGACCTACGGGAACGAGCGTGCCCCATTCGCCATCCCGCAATGTGACGCCGCCGGGCGTCAAGCGGGGCGACAGCGTCTTTTCGATCCAGTTCCAGGCCAGGGCTTCGCACTGCTGGACGCCAATCATAGAGCAGGGACTGGCCGCGACGCTGTTTTTCAGCCGGTCGACGAGGGCCGAATGCACTTGCAGCGTAAACGCGCGGTTCTGCTCGTGACGCGGACGGCCGGGGGGCGCGCCCAGCGGGCCGTAGACCGCGCCGATTCGAAGCATCCGTGTTTCGGAGCAGAAGCGAATGCGGGTCCGCGCAGCGTGGCCGCCGACCATCGCCAATACAGGCGCCAAGGCGACTCGGTCGAGCCTCTTAATGAGAGCGTCGGACTCGCGATCCAGGGCCGCTTTGAGTTGCGTTTCAGCCTGCCGGGCCGAATCGCGTTCGGACGCCTCTCTTACGGCTTGCCAACGCCGCAGGGCAACCCGCCGCACGAGGCCGGCGGCGAGTCCGCGGCGGAACGCCGCGACGTTCGACGCCAGCGTTCGAGTCTCGGCGACACAGACCGCCGGCAGCACCTTCAAGCCGGCGCCGCTGAGCAGCAGCGGCTTTTCGGCACGAAAGCTCGTCAGCGCGCGCGCGGAGATTCGCGCCGGTCCTGCCCGGCCGATGGTCTCGGTGTCGAGGGTTCCGCGGACCACGATCCGCAACCGGGCCTGGTCGGCATACGGTTCGATCACCAGGTCGCTCGCCGCCCTGAGCCGTCCGCGGCCCGAGACCGGCGTGCCGAGGATCACGCTTTGCACGTGTTCCCAGCGGTCAATGCTTTGGATCACCGACTGCTCGAGATATTCCTCCGAAATATCGATCCAAACGTTCGGGTGGCTGTAATACTGCCGAATGGCCGCGACGAGCGGCCGGGCGTCGCTCGCATCGTCAAGCCAGCGGAGGTGCATGTCGATCGCTTCCGCCAGTTCCTCCGTCGGTCGATCGGCGTACCGCGGCAGCAAGGCCAGCAACGCGGTCAGTCGCGCCCGCAACTCGTGCTTGTGCGCCGCATCGGTCTTATGGGAGACCAACCGCGCCGCTGGGCGAGCGCGCGCGTGGGGCCGCCGCAAGATCGAATCGGCGACGGACACAAGTTGCCGGTCGGCGGGAAGACACTCCCAGGCCAACCACCCCTGCAAGCCGCTCCGCAGTTCTAAAAGCGGCTGGGCCGACAGAGCCGATGCATCGCTCGATAGCCGGCGAAGTGATCGTCGGATGACCGAAAGGTCGGGACGCTCTTCGTCCAGCTCGCGCCGCAACGCGTCGGTGCCGAGATAGTTGCGCCAGGCGCGACCATGTTCGCTCGTCGACAGCCACCGTTGCGTGCCGTCCAAAGCGGCCCGCACCACCTCAGGGCCAACTTGCTCTGCGCCCGGAGCCCATGCGGGCGTCAACCCTGCCCAGACAACGATGGCAGAAAGGCAAACATTCCTCATAGCGCGAAAGCTGACGCATTCTTAATGCCAAACGAATGTTCTGTCACTCGTAGCCCGCTTGCTCCGCAAGCGGGAGGGCCTTCCAGTTGGGGGGATGCGGCCCGAAGCAATGCCGTTCCGCTTGCGGAGCAAGCGGGCCCACGTGCGTCTCAATTTTGGAATTCCCTGTCGTTTCCCCGGCCCGGCCGGTGTGGCGCGCCACGTGCTTATATGCTTGCTCCATGAGATCGACGTACGAGAACAACGACTCGCTTCAGGCCTATCTTGACCAGATGGGGAGGTTCCCGCGGCTGACGGCGGCTGAAGAGTCGGCCGCGGCAGACCGGCTGGTGGACGCGCGCCGGCGGCTGCGGACCTGCCTTTTATCGAGCGATTTCGTTCTTGAAAAGGCGGCCCGCTTGCTTGAGCGCTTGCAACAGCGCGAGTTGCGGCTCGACCACACGATCGGATTTTCGACCAACGACGCCGCCGAGCGGCAAAGGGTGACGGCGCTGTTGCCGACGGTCGTCGAGCGGCTTCGTACCGTTTTGCGCGACAACCGCCGCGATTTTGCACAGTTGATGCGCCGCGGTTTGCCCGTCGAAGAGCGGCGGGCCGCTTGGCGGAGGATGGCGGCGCGGCGCCGCACGGTCGGGTCTGCGGTCGATCAGATTGGCATCCGCACGCGGCATTTGCAGCGGTGGGAACAGCAGTTGGAGTCGCTGGCAATGGAAGTCGAGTCGCTCCGCCGTCGCGTTACACCCGTTCAGACGTCGGGCCCCGATGCCGTGACACCCGATGCCCGGACAAAAGAGGAGCGGCGACGGTTGCATGCCCTGCTGCGAGAGACCGGGCAGCTTCCTGCGACGCTTGGCCGGCAAATCGAGTCTTGCCGGCGGCACGAGCGCGAGTATGAGGAGATCAAACAACACATCGTTTCCAGCAACCTGCGGCTGGTGGTGGCGCTGGCCAAGCGCTATCGCCGCCGCGGCGTCGGCTTTCTCGACCTGATCCAGGAGGGAAACGCCAGCCTGCTGCAGGCGGTCGACCGCTGGGACCCGAAGAGGGGCAAGTTCGCCACCTATGCCACCTGGTGGGCGCGCCAGGCGATGAAGCAAGCGGTCCGTTTGCAGCCGCGGACGATTCGCCTGCCCGAACAGGTCGTCGAGCGCTTGCGCCGCATTCAAGGCGCCGCTCGCTCGCTGGTGCAGCAGCACGGTTTCCATCCCGACGTGGAGACGCTCGCCAGCAAGGCCGGCATGTCGACCGAGCAGGCGGAGCGGATGCTGCGGGTCCATCGTGAGCCGTTTTCACTCGATCAGCCCTTCGATGAAAACAGCGAGGCGGCCATGGGAGAACTGATCGTCGACCCCCGCGCGAGCGCCTTTGCCGAAGATTTTAGCCGCGAACAGCTCAAGTCGCGTTTGGCCGACGTGCTCACCGAACTCAATGAGCGGCAGCGGACCGTGATCAGCCTGCGATTTGGCCTGCTCGACGGGTCGCAGCGGACCCTGGACGAGGTGGGCAAGCTCATGAGTCTGACTCGCGAAGGGGTGCGGCAAATCGAGCTCCGCGCCGTCGAGCGCTTGCGCCATCCCACCCGCAGCCGTCTGTTGCGGGGGTTTCTCGACACCGACGAAATACATACAATGAACCGTGGATAAGCCGGGCGCGGTCAGCCGTCGCCGGCAACGACGTTGTGAGAGCTCCTCGCGTCTGGGCGGCGCCGGGAGCATTTTTTTGCGCAAGCGCATCGAAGTTCCGGCGGATCCGCCGCAGGCCCGTTGCCTCCGTTGGAAAGGGGCGTGAAGGTCGCATGCCACATTCACTGACTGTCAGCATCGCCGACGACGAGCCCGCCGTGCGCCATACGCTCGAGCGGATGCTCGTTGCGTTGGGCCATACCGTGCTTTCGCTGGCCGAGAACGGCCAACAGTTGCTGGACCAGTGCGGGCAGGCGCGGCCGGAGTTGGCCATCATCGATTTGGAGATGCCCGTGCTCGATGGACTGGCCACGGCCGAGGAGTTGCGATCGCTGGCCCCGGTGCCGATCATCTTATTATCGGGTCATCCCGACTTCCAGCAGGTCGTTCGCAGCCAGGAGCCGATCGAGGTCTATCTGGCGAAGCCGATTACGTTGCGCGATCTCGACCGCGCGATCCAAGAGGCGTTGGCGCGGATTAACGGCGGCCAGCCCGTGTGACGGGAGGGGGGAAGGAGAGACGGAGCGAGGGAGAGACGGAGCGAAGGAGCAGTTCCTCATCACCGACGTTCCAGGCGATGCCCGCCTGCGAGCCGTTGCGGACCGCGACCACGACCGCTCGCCGCCGAGCTTTTCCGCCACATGGACATCCTCGATATTGTCCCTCCGCCGCACCGGATGTTCGTCAGCCCGCGCCCCCGAACTACGTCCCTCAGTCTCTCCATCCCTCCGTCTCTCCGTCTCTCCCTCTTTTTCCAGAGGGAGCTATAATACGCGCTACCCGTTCCAGCCCCACAGAACTCGCACAGGAGGCCCCCGTGGTCCCGCCAGTGCTGCACGTTTTGCTGGTTGAGGATAACCGGCTCGACGCCGTGGTCGTCATGCGCTGCTTGGAAGAAAGCGCACACGAGTCGTTCGCCACCGAACACGCCGATTGCCTGGCGGCGGGGCGCAACCGTCTCGCGCAGGGTGGCATCGATGTGGTGTTGCTCGATCTGAACCTTCCCGACAGCATGGGCATCGCGACGCTCTCCAGCTTGCTGAACGACCGCGCCACCGTGCCCGTCGTCGTGATGACGCGCCTCTCCGACGCCGAGCTCAGCTTGGAAGCGATCCGCAAAGGCGCGGAAGACTATCTGTTCAAGGACGAACTGACCGGCCCGCTCGTGCGTCGCACGCTGCGGCACAGCGTCGAGCGGTTTCGCACCCGGCAAAGCCTGCGGGAGAAAGAATCTCAGTTGCAACTGATGGCCGACGAATTGCAGTTGGCGCGCAAGATCCAAGAAGGGATGTTGCCGCGTCCGGTCCCGGCGCAGTTCGGGTTCGACGTCGGCGGCTGCTGCTCTTCGGCCGACGCGACGGGCGGCGATTTCTTCGACTATCTTTCGCTTTCCGACGGCACGCTGGGGCTGATCGTCGGCGATTCGAGCGGTCACGGACTCGGCTCGGCACTGGTGGCCGCCATGACGCAGGCCTCGCTGCGGACCATGGTGAGATTGGAACAGCCGGTCGATCTGGGGGCCATGTTGGCCGCCTGCAACGAGCTACTGTGCGATGAGACGGGCGACGAACGGTTTGTGACCGTCCTGTTGGCCAGCATCGCGCCGCGCTCGCGGTTGCTGCTTTATACCAGTGCCGGGCACCCGCCGGGCCTGGTCGTATCGAACACGGAACGCCTCAAGGCGATTCTGCCCAGCACCGACGTTCCCTTGGGGATTCTGCAACACGCCTCGTTCCCGCTGGGCGAGGCCGTGATGCTCGAACCCGGCGATGTTGTGATCTTCGCCACCGACGGTCTCCTGGAAGCCATGTCGGACGACCGGGAGCTGTTTGGAACCAGGCGGGTTTTGGAGGTGGTCTTTGCCCACTGGGCGCTGGACGCCCAACGAATTGCCGTCGCGCTGTGCAAGGCGGCCCGCGAGTTCGGCGGCGCGCCGCAGCAAGACGACATTACTGCACTGGTCATCAAAGTATAGCGCGCTAGTGCATCGTAGGGTGGGACCAGTGAGCTTGCGAGCGCCGGCCCACCAGAATCGGCAAGGTCACTCTCGGTGGGCCGGCGCTCGCAAGCTCGCTGGTCCCACCCTACGTGACTACCGCGTTTCGACCGCGGCCTGGCCAACCTCTGCCCTAGCCACCGCGTGTCGGTTACATTAGGCGTTTTCCTACGGAGAACGCTGCATGTCGACCGCCGAGCCGCAACGCGAGACGCTCTTTGGCCACCCCGCCGGCCTCTACACGCTCTTTTTCGCCGAATTGTGGGAGCGGTTCTCCTACTACGGCAATCGCGCCTTGCTCGTGCTCTATATGACCAAGGGCTTCTTGGGCTACGAAGACAGCGACGCGTTCACCGTTTACGGCGCCTATACCGCGCTGGTTTATATGACGCCCTTCTTCGGCGGCATGCTGGCCGACCGGCTGCTGGGGCGGCGCCGCGCCGTGATAATCGGAGGCGTGTTGATGGCGCTGGGCCAATTGATGCTGACCGCCAGGTTTACCTGGGCTTTCTTTGGCGGCCTGGCGCTGCTCATCGCGGGCAACGGCTTCTTCAAGCCCAATATCTCCACCATCGTGGGCTCGCTCTATGCCGAGCGCAGCGGCAAGCGCGACGGCGGCTTCACCATCTTCTATATGGGCATCAACCTGGGCGCCGCGATGGCGCCGTTGCTCTGCAGTATCGTCGGCGAGAGGTACGGCTGGCACTACGGGTTTGGCCTGGCCACCATCGGCATGCTCACCGGCCTGGCCATCTTCGTCATGCCCGGCATCCTGGCACGACTGCTGATCGCGGGCGGCGCCGCGGCGGCGGCCTACGGATTGTGCATGTATCACCCTTCCAACCCGGTGGTGATCGGCATTTACGTGTTTGTGGCACTTTCCGTTTTGGCGGCCGCGGCGGTGTCGTGGGTGGCGATCGGCCGAGGCGGTCTGCCGGAAAGCGCGGGGGCGCCGCCCGCCGGCAACCTGCTCGACAAACGCGTCTTGGGCCCGATCACCGCCAATGCCGCCGTGTACCTGGGGACGCTGGCGGCGATTCCTTTGCTCGCGCTGCTGGTTTCCGGTTTCGCTCCGCTCCGCAAGGAAGGAACGGCGTTGGTGCTCATTCCCGACTCGTCGGTCAAGGCGTTGGAAAAGAGCGAAAGCCCGGTCCTTCGCGTCCTGGGTCAGGTCGCCAAAGAATCGAGCAAGCCGGCCGGACTCGTGCTGGCACTGGCCGGCCTGGCCGCGGGAGTCTACTTGGTGATCGAAGCGTTCCGCCTCGACCGCGTGCCGCGGGAACGCCTGTTCGTGGTCTTCGTGCTGTTTTTCTTCATCATGCTGTTTTGGGCCTTTTTCGAACAGGCCGGCAGTTCGCTTAACCTGTTTACCGATCGCAACGTCGATCGCGTCATTGAAAGCGGTAAGGCTCTCACGATCGGCGAGGCCGATGTCGGGAAAACGCTGACCTTGGAGCCGACGCAAGAACAGCTTGGCTACAGCAACGGCGACAAGCTTTTTACGATGGACGTGCTGGACCGCCTGCGCGCGGAGGCCGCTAAGAGCGATCGTATCGCAGCGGTGGGCTCCGCTGCCGCGAAAACGAATGCGGAGGACGTGCGCCTGGAGGTCCCCTGGAAAGTGGCGCCCGACAACGTCGGCATGCGCGTGGCGCGCAGCAACGATGAGATTCCCACCAGCGCCTTTCAATCGGTCAATGCCATCTTCATCATCGTGTTCGGCCTGCTCTTTACCGCCGTCTGGAACTTCTTGGGATCGCGGGGTCTCGAGCCGAGCACGCCGTTCAAGTTTGCTCTGGGGCTGCTGCAGCTCGGCTTGGGCTTCGTCAGTTTCTGGTATGGCGCCCGCGAGGCCGACGCACGCGGAATCGTGAGCATCGGCTGGCTGCTTTTGGGCTATCTGTTCCACACCACGGGCGAGCTCTGCTTGTCGCCCGTCGGGCTGGCCATGGTCACCAAGCTTTCGCCCAGGCACCTTGTGAGCACGGTGATGGGCGCTTGGTTCTTGTCGACGGCCTTTTCGCTGTATCTGGCGGCGATCATTGCCCAGTTCACGCGCGTCGAGCAAGTCGCGGGTCAAAAGGGCGTCATGCCGCCGCCCATCAAGACGGTCCACACCTACGGCGCCGTGTTTGGCCACATCGCCGTCGCCGCCATCATTTCCGCGGTCATCTGCTTTGCCCTGGTGCCGCTGTTGAAGCGCTGGATGCACGAAGAAAGCGATTTATGAAGCTGCGAGAGTGAGATTCTCGTCGGCGGTCTCGCCGCGCCTCGGCATGGTTCAAGACCTCAGCGTCTCTCGGGACCGCCTGGCACGGGGCTGGTCGGTGGCCGCCCCGCGCCGTAAACTCAAGCCAACCATGCGGCAGCGCCATTCAACCCACCTGGTAAGCACTGGACTTGCCGCGTCTCTCTTCGTAATCTGTCGTATGGTTGGCGTAACCTTTCTTGCGCCGCGGTGTGGTGGATGCTGAGGAAAAGATGTGAGTCATTGCGTGGTTTTCCGCATTCGTGGGCGAATCGAGCGCATTGCCGTCGTCTTGCTTGCGGTGCATTCGGCGCTGTTGGCTTGCAGCGCATTCATGCATAGCCCCACACTGAACGAGCCGGCCCACTTGGCTGCGGGTATCAGCAATTGGCAGTTCGCGCGATTCGACGTTTACTGCGTTAATCCGCCATTGGTGCGTATGCTGGCCAGTGTCCCGGTTCTGTTAAGCGGGATGGAGACCGACTGGCGCGCCTATCACGAAGGGCCGGGCGCGAGGCCGGAGTTTTCCCTGGGCGAAGCGTTTGTCGAGGCCAACGGCGAACAGGCGACCAAGTTGTTTGTGCTGGCTCGCTGGGTGTGTATTCCGTTTAGCTTGCTGGGCGGGTGGATATGCTATTGCTGGGGTCGGGAGTTGTGCGAGGACGACAATCCCTCGACCTCCCCTTTCGCAACGGGAGAAAGGAAGCTGGCGGGATTGCTAGCGCTGACCCTGTGGTGCTTCTGTCCGAATGTCCTGGCACACGGGGCACTTATTACGCCGGACATTGGGGCCACGGCTTTGGCACTGGCGGCGTGCTATGCGTTTTGGCGATGGCTGAAAGAACCGACATGGTGGTGGACGTTTTGCAGCGGCTTGGTGCTGGGTGTGTCGCAACTGACCAAGTTGACACTCGTGATCTTGTATCCCCTGTCGATCCTGTTGTGGGTGGTGTATCGATGGGTAAAGCAGCGGGAATGTAGTGGTTGCACTTCCTTAGACGAAGCTAAGAAGCGCTTTCCGCATACACTCCCCGAGGACGGCGAGAAAAAAACGCTGCTTTCATCGCTTGGTGCGAGGCAGTCGTGGTGGCTGCACGAGCTAGCTATGCTGTTCGTGCGGGCGGTGATTGCGGTGTACATCGTCAACTTAGGCTATTTCTTTGAAGGGTCCCTCACTCGTCTTGGAGACTTTCGATTCGTGAGTGCGGCGCTTCGCGCGGAGCCGGACCATGATAAACCGCGGCCGGGGACTGGAAACCGGTTCGCCGATTCGTGGCTGGGCGGTTTGCGCGTGCCGTTGCCGAAAACCTACGTGCTGGGGATCGACCTACAGATGCGGGACTTCGAGAGCTACGGAAGGCCCTCGTATTTGCGCGGTGAATTTCGCGAAACTGGATGGTGGTATTATTACTTATATGCGCTGGCGGTCAAGGTGCCGTTAGGAACCTCGGCGCTGGTCATTCTGGCGGCAACCGCCGGCGCCTTGAGGAAAACCCTAGCCCCTCCCCTTTGTGCAGGGCGATGCATAAGCTGGCGAGATGAGTTTACTCTCCTTGCGCCCGCGATGGTGATCCTGGCGCTCGTCAGCTCGCAGACAGGATTTAGCGAGCATATGCGGTACGTGCTACCGTGCTTTCCGTTTGTGTTCGTGTGGATTGGACGTGTAGCATTCGTATTCACTCGGGAGTGGTGGCACAGCGGTCCCTCCATGCGCAAGGAACGCGATATGGCAAAGCGATCCACCGCCATGGGGCGGCGGGCGGTCACAGGCATGGCCGCAGCGGCCCTGATCTGGTCCATCGGCAGCAGCTTGTGGGTCTATCCGCACAGCTTGTCCTATTTCAACGAGTTGGTCGGCGGGCCAATGGGCGGGCCGAAGCATTTAATCAACAGTAACTTGGACTGGGGCCAAGATCTGCTGTTCCTGAAAGATTGGCTACACGATCATTCGGAGGCGGGGCCATCGCAACCGCGCCGAGCGCCGATCAGCCTTATCTACTTCGGCTACTTTAACCCACGGCATGCAGGTATCGAATACACGGTGCCCGACGCACTAGTGGAGCGTCAGGACGGGCCTGTGCCGGTAGAGGTCATACCGCCCGGATGGTATGCCGTGAGCGTCAATTTCGTGCGCGGATATCCATGGTTTGTTTACAAGCCTGATGGGACGAAGGCAGGCGTAAGCCAGAATGCGCTAGCAGCGTTTCAACGACTCAAGCCCGTTGCGATCGCGGGATACTCGATCTATATCTACAAAGTGGAATTGCCTTAGCATTGGGATTTCAGCCGCAGGCCCTCGTGGAGCGGTGAGCCGTGTCATCCGAGGTAATCGATCACGATCGACGCGTCCACGTCGGATAAGCGGCGCTGCGAACCGGCCGAGCCGCCAGGCGCTCGGTGAAGCGCGTGCGCTTATCGCTCCTCAGCGCTCGATTGATCATGGCTCGCTTAATCGGGAATTCGTCAAATCCGATAAACAGCTTTTCTCTTGCGAACATTCATCGTTGGATTGATATCGCTTCTTTACGGTCCTGAACAAACCCTACAGCGGAAACCGCCTGCTCAAAGCACGAGGCACCGGTGTCTTTACTGAGGGAGATGCTCATTTCGGCCGCAATGTGCTCGCGCGGAGCGTTCGTTCCTAGCTCCAGGTCAACAATCCACTCGCCGCGCAGTTTGTCGTGCGCTTCTTCTTTCACAGTGAGCCAATTCGCATGCGTATCGACATGCAATGTCATGACATCAGACCGATTACCCGGGCGGCCCGAATCAACAATGTATAAACGTCTCGTCGCCGGCAGATTTGCTGGCGCCAACACCCCAAAATCCACGAGGCTTGGAACGACAGTGAAGCCTGCCATTTCCTCAATGATAACCGGTATCACCAGGATCGGTCTTACCTTGTCGTTTGTCGCGATCGCAATCTTTGCGATTTGTCCCACATTCATTCCGTGCCGGCCGGTTACATCAATCCGGAGCTCCGCGCACTCGTTAGGAGGCACACTTGTTCTGCTAACCGAGGTCCTCGAACAACCGCATGTCGACGATACCGACTCGATCTCAAGCGCAAGGTTTCCATTATTGCGAATCTTGACAGTTCTGCTGACTGTCCCTCCCACCGAGAGCGTTTTTATCTCAATAACATCCGCATCGAGAAAGAGAATCGGTCTTCTAGCAACGGGTGACCCGACCGCGTAGGCAATGCAGCCGATTGCTGCACCCATCACGGCATATACGATGGAGGCGCGCCTTTGAGGGATCATGGCAGTCGTTTCGCTTTGCGCACAAATGGAACGATTATCAATAAAGCAATCAGCACAGTCAATATAGCAATATTCACGATGACAAATGCAGAAATGGTACGTGACTTCGGTGGTTCTACAGGAGTTCCTCCTTCCTGAAGAATCCTGATGGACCCTGTCGTCACACTTTTCATAGTCCCGCGGTCCCTGTCAAAGATCGTGTCCACCACAGGAAAGTCCTTTGAATCCAATGTAAATTTGCTTTCTTCAATCTCTTCGTTTATATGTAAACTATCTGCATGTATACTGTAGAGGAGCGTCTGCGCCGGATAGGCGGTCCCGTGTGACGCCAGAGCATAATGGACGATCAACGGAACAAAGGCAATGCCGGCTTCGCCTTGCCCCCGCTGGAAATTGTCGGCAGAACACCGTTCGACAACCTCGCCATCCGGGTTGACGGTTTCCCACGAGATTGGATAATAAGCATGCTGTGGATCAAAATGAACCCGAACGGAAACGCGCTTGTTGTTTTGAAAGACAATGCTGTACACGTCTGCATGCTCTTCCGGGACAGCCACCGGGCCGGTGGTGAGCCGTAACAACTTGCTCCACACTGCTGGATCACGCATAGTACTCCATCGAAAATCCGGCTCCGCGATGCGAAGCCATCGGTAGCATTGCTCGATCGGAGTCCAACATGGACCGGACTGGAGATCGCCGCCCAACGGCTGCCTGGAAAATGCCAAGTACTTTCCGGTTGTGTCCACTTCTTGGTATAGCGAGTCATCAAAAGCAAAGATGGTCACGCCGTCATCCGCGACTCTCGCCTCTTTTCCAATTGGGAGATTGCCTTCGAATCGTACCTTGCTTCCTTTTGCAAAAAATCGCAGCGTGCTCGACGGATAACAGCTTACGTCCACCGCGAACGACACTGTCTGGAGATGAAAGGCTTGCTGTTGTGCCGCCTTGAGAATATCCGCGGCCGAGGGTGTCGCTGCCCAACCGTATGTTTTTGTACACACAAACGACAACAGACAAACCAACACCCAGAACGCCCTTAGCGGAGGGAGTGAACGACGAAAAGGCGCGGTCATCATCGTAGGTTTACTTTGTTCGCGAAAAGGGCTTTCTGAAAGTAGTCGCTTTCTACGGCCTCGGGCCAGCGGAAGGGAGCTCCTCGCAGTGCGCATACGTTACGTAGTGCATCGCCACCTCGATGCAAGTGGCCCACTCAATCGGTCAGCCCTTTTGGACTAGTGGACGCGCATCGCTCAACGGCCCACTTCGCTTTCACGAAGCAGGACGTTACAGTTATAAAGCTCGCGACGCCGCATGCACAGATTACGTGGTACCGACAGCCGTCTCGGCAAGCGGGAGAGCGAGCCGCGGAGACGCGCGAAAGGCAGGCCTTTGGCAGCCGGGGCGGCTTTCACGCTCCGCACGGAACCTGCTGACAACCACCGTTTACACCGGCGTTGCCGCCACATGAATAATTCGAGATCACATTGCCGCAGACATACTTTAGCTGGAGGGGATCCCAATACTCCTGCCTCAGTCGGCCGCAATTACTTGCTTGCGTGTTTAAGCTGTCCGTCGCGTTACCCGGGGGATTGCATGCGGTGATGCCAGCGACCTGCGTTTGGCAACAATATCCCGGGTACGGTCCGGGATCCTGCCCTCCGTTTAAAGGGCCCCAGGCAGAGCAAGCCACTAGGTTGCCGTAGCACGCGTCGGCGTAGGCAATACCACGACAGGCAAAGAACACCGCAAAGGCGGAGAAAATAACTACAAACGGCGCTAGAAATGTCCTCATTATTGTACTCTCCTTACTTAGTTCAAGTTTCGCGGTTTTCGCGAGGCAGTTTCGGTCAAATTGAAATCGGCCTCCATGCCAAAAACGGGTAAACCTGTGGTGCGTCAAACATCCCAGGCAACCCGCGGCAAGGAGGCCGAACATGCAAGTTACTTCA
>DATLUO010000098.1 GCA_035533075.1 Pirellulales bacterium
TTTCGTTTCTTCGTGCCTACCCGTAATACGCTTCTCCAGGCCGCTGGGCAAAAACGCCGCGTTTTTGCGAAGGTGCGCGACTCGCGCCCGAAGACGCGCAACTCGACAGAGAGGCGGTGGCCGCTTCCGCGACCGAGCCACCGCCGCCGCGGAAGGCAAAAAACGCCGTGCGGCAACGAAGACGCGCAACTGGCAACCCCCAAAAACGTCGCGTTTTTGCGAAGATGCGCAACTCGCGCCCGAAGACGCGCAACTCAAAGCGCGGAGAAGCAGAGCACCGCTCGCTTACCCCCCTTCTGAGAACTGGCAACGGTTGCCAGTTGGCCGCGCGGCCCGAAAACAGGTTTTTCCGGTCGGCGGAAAGCGCCGCTCGGTTAACGTAATGCCGGGTGGCCCCAGTGCCAAAAGCCCGTCTGCCAGCGAAGACGCGCAACTGCCATCGGCGAAAACGCCGCGTTTCTTCGAAGATGCGCAACTCGCGCCCGAAGATGCGCAGGTCGCCGGGGCCCATTGGCAACTGACAACGGACCACGGACACAACAGACCAGATTTCCAAAGATCCTTGCGTCAGGCTACTGAGTCCCGACACCTGCCCGCACTTTTTCGTTCTACCGCGCGACTGGCTCGGGAGGTTCGCGTGCAAAACCACCCCGTCGGGTTGCATGCGTGCCAAACCGTGCGTGCCGCCTGCCCACGGCGACGGCCGCGGCAGCCTGCCATGAGGCCAATCCGCCTGCCTCTACCCTTTAGACGCTCGGCCCGCCAAAAAGTTCCCCCGTTTCCCAATCCGAAATCCCGGCGCCCCAACCGCTCTCTTTGCCCGCCAACAGCAATACGTTTTCACGGCTGTCAAAATCCCGCCCCGCCGAAAGATTCGGGTCCGCCAACTCGGCCCGCCCGCCGGCCGCCGGCCCTCGACGGTGCCGCGTCGCCGCGGTAGTGTGATGTTGTCAGAATCTCGGCCGGATATTCAACCGCATGTGCAAATCGCCTGCAGCACCCGATGATACCGAGCCACCACGGCCTGCCTCGCCGACGGCTCTCGACGTCTGGCTGAGCGCCATGACCTGCTGGTATTTGACCGGCCTGCTGGCGGCGCTCGGGTTTTCGTTTGGCTTCTACCTCGTCAAGCCGGCCGGCGGCGTGGCGAATCAGGACCGCGAGTTTCTCGATGCCTTCACCTCGCAGGACGGCGAGTGGTATAAGCAGATCGCCACAGAGGGTTATCGTTACGACCCAAACACCCGGTCGAACGTCGCCTTCTTCCCCGTTTTTCCGCTCCTGGGGCGCGCCGTAATGGAGGTTACCGGATTGCCGCCGGAGGCGGCCCTGCTAGCTGTCTCAAACCTTTCGCTGCTCGCCGCGCTCGCGATGCTGGGGCTTTACACGCGCGCTCGCTACCCCGACGCGCCCGGTGATCTCGCCGCGTGCGTCGTGCTGGCCGCGGCCCTTTTTCCGACGGGTTGCTTCTTTCGCCTCGCGTACAGCGAATCGACCTTCCTATTGCTGCTCCTGGTTGCAATGTACGCCATGCTCCGTCGCTGGCCGCTCTGGTCGATCGCCTTGCTCGTCGGCCTGACGACGGGCGCGCGTGCCGTCGGCGTCGCGCTGCTCCCACCCTTCGCCATCCACATTTTTCGCAGGGCGAGTGCGGCGCGGCACGGCGGCTCGCCCGCAGCCCATCGATCCATCGCCCGGTTTCTCCGTGACCGCGTCGCGCCGTCCCTCGTCTACCTGCCGCTTGCCTGTTGGGGATTGCTCGCCTTCTCGGCTTGCCAGTCTTATGCCTTCGGCGATCCGTTCGCAGTATTCAAGGCCCACGGAAATTGGCGCATCCTCCCGGTGATTTCATGGCAGGAGAAGGCGCTGGCGCTGCTCACGCTGGAACCGATCGCCTCGGTTTACGAGAATCCGTCGCCGGCGTTCTGGGCATCGCAGGATTCGCAGAGCATTCCTTGGTTTAGCCTTCAGTTCGCGAACCCGTTGTTTTTCCTTGCTGGCGTCGCGCTCGTGGCAACCGGCGCGTGGCGGCGGTGGCTTTCGTTCGAAGAAGCCTCGCTGGCAGCGCTGATGCTGCTGATTCCCTACACCACGCGCGCCTACGAGATGGGGATGGGCTCGATGGGCCGCTTTGTGGCCGCTGTCTTCCCGGCCCATGTCGTTCTAGGGCAGGCACTCGCGCGGCTACCGGCGTCGCTGGGCGCGGCGTTGCTCGCCATCTCCGCGTTCTTCCTCGCCACGTATGCCGCCCTTTACGGGGCCGGCTACTTCATCTTCTAGACAGCCGCCTTCGGCTGTCGCGCGACCGGACGACAGCCGAAGGCGGCTGTCCCACATGACTCCTGTCACTCAGGCGGGTGGTTGTTTTTTTTGGAGGGGGGGCTTGTGCGGCTCAAGCTTCGCGGGTATCCTATCCTGCATCTTGGATCTTGGCCCGCTCGCGTTCGGCGTTTCTTGGCGGCCGGGCCAAAATATTGACCGCCGACGACATCGGCACATGTTGCCGAAAAAGCCGCCAGACGGCCGCTCGCGGGAGACCTGCAATATGGCGTGGTTCGGCGTACGATTTACGGGCGCTCCAGAGGCGTTTTGCGCGACAAGTGCTTCCGTGTCACTTGGATCCAGCCATTCACGCAGTTGCTGGTCGTATTGGCAATGTTCGGCATGGTCTCGTTAGGCGTAGTGGTTTCCCTGAAAGACGCAGCCTCGTTGCGCGAGCCGCAGGCGGAGATTTCAGCCATCTCCTGTGCGGACCTGCTGGGGGACAAGCCGATAAAAATACGCGCGACTCCGATGCGCAGCGAGCTGCCGGTCAGCAGCGCGAAATTGGCGGAATACGTTGCGCTGGTTGCAAAGCCCGCACCGCGGGAAGATGAGCCATTAGCGCGGTCGCGGCTTATTCACGTCAGCCGACTATGGCCGTCTGTGCCATCTTTGCCAAGTTGGCTTGACCGCGACCAGCGCGGGGTCATCAGCCGCGTAGCGGTCGGCGCCCCAGCGTTCTCACCCTCCTGGCGCGGGCTGGACATCGCGCCCATGCCATCGACACTGCTTTATTTGATTGTACTCTCCGCCGCTGCATTTGCAGACGCGCGAAACACGGCCAATTTGCCGCCTGACGTCGAGGCCGCGCTGCGTGCGAACGCGGAACGGCTTGCCGGCCTGGAAATACGCGGCTATTACCAGCGAAAGCTGCTGGGAAGCGCGAACGAAACGCTCAAAGAACTCGGGACGCTCGAGCCAGAGGCCGAGTTCTGCCAGCGGGTTTCATTCCGACTGAGGCTCGCGGGCAACCGAGTGCATCTGGAGACAAAGTACCCGCCGAGCAAATTTAACCCACCGGACACTACGCACGAAAGATCGTTCGACTCGCAAAAGCTCTATGTGGGCTCGGCCCACCCCACCGGTGAACTCTCGCGCGGTGTTCTCATGATTCACACGCCCGACACGCTCACCGCAGAGGAGCGGCAAGGACGAAGCTACGGCGCCATCTTCGACCTCGAGTATCTCCATGCCGCTGGCTACGAGGGTCCGCAGAGCTCCTCGGAGCTAGGCGAGCCCGTCCATTCCCTGATTCTCGACAAGATCGCGCACGGTCATCTGCTCGCCGCGGGCCCCGTTAACCACGACGGCCGCCAAATGCTCGAGGTGAAAGTTCGCTACCCGGACCCTTGGATAAGTACCCGCCGGTCGGAGGTGGAGAAAGACCCCAACCTGGAGTTCAAGACAAAGGAATCGACGGAGCTCCAGCAACGCGTGGAAAAGGAAGCCAGGCAAATGGTTGGGGCCAGCAGGATCGCGACGTTCACGCTCGACCCAGCGATGGACTTTGCGATTGTGCGTATCGAGGAAGCCCGGGCGGAAGGCGGTGGGTTGATGTTTGTGACGCGCAACATGGATTTCGTGGACGCAGGGAGCGGACTTCGCTTGCCCGAGACTTGCGAGGTGACCTCGTACGCCTACCCAACGCGGCCGCGGTTCTCGACGAACGCCCCCGCTTACACGACGACGGTGAAAATTGACGAGATCAAACGGCGTGATTTCGCGCCTGAGGACTTCCGTGTCTGGTTTGACCTCCCGGGGCTGGCGGTCTCTGATTACACTCACGCGAACGCGCGTGGCGGCGCCCCGTTCGCCTACCGCGTGCCAGGCGATATCCGTCAGGTCGCGCAGTTTCGGAAACATACCATTTTGATAGGAGCTAATGTCGCAATCTTCGTTGTGCTCGCGGCGCTGTTGGCGTGGCGCTATACGCGCCGGCGGGCCGGCGGGTCATAAATCAGGTGCGGCCTGTCCGGCCGAACGACAAAGTTGGGGTTGAAGGCGGTCGATCAATGGAAACGCTATTCTCGGTCATTGCGGCTTTGTTGTGCGGCGCGGCGACCGTCTGCGGCGGCGAAACGTTGCCTTCGACGGCGGAGGTCGCCGATCTGCTGTTCAGGCGCGACAGCAGGCTGCGTGCCGTCGCCGCCGTCTACCGCGAAGTCGACGGACCGGATCACGACGCGGTCGCTGATGGGTACCATCGGCGTTTCGTGGCTGCGCGCGCGCCAAATTGGTTCTTTCGCGATAACGCGCACGGGCACGCCGCGCTGGATTGGCGTCAGGATCCCTTGAGGAAAAGCATTACGATCCAGCCGGGGCAGTCAATCATCTTCGAGAACCTGAACCGCGTCACCTACGACTACGACTTGGCCCGGCGCGACGTGCAGACGGAGCTTCTTTTCAACGTGCTCTCGTGGTGGCCATACCCCGATTGGCCATCGCCGACGTCGTTCGGCGTTCCGTGGTCACTCTCCGCCGTGCCAGGGGATGCCAATACGAGCGATCAGACCGCGTCAGTCGTGTTCTTGCTGTCGGAGGGCGTCCTGTTGACGATGCTTGTGCGGCCGACGATGGGCGCCTGCTGCACGCTGCTCGGCGCGACCGCTCCTTTGGCGCTGGGAGTCGCCGTATCGCTGCTGGATACGAGCATATTTGAGGTCCGATATCTCGCCTTCGCGCAGCCGTTCTGGCTGATCGCCGCGGCGATCGCGGTTTGCCGTGTACCGAGGCGAGCTTTGCGGACAACGCTTGCAGCGATGCTGATTGGCTCGTTGCTTTTCGCGCACATTCGCTTCTGGCGTGAAGCGGAATTCGGCCAGCGGCCCGGCGCGAAGGGCGTCGCCGAGTTTCTCGATCGCACGCGGGACGCCGGCGAGCCGGTCGTAGTGTGCTCGCAGGTTTGCTACTACCCGATCCTCTACCACTCCTCCAACACGAGCGACCTCTGGCTGTTCGATGACGAGCACAACGTTCGCCGCCATAGCTGGGGCAGCGCGATCATCCAGCCTTCGGAATTACTTTCCGCGGGCGCCCTAAATGAGTTGCGCAGCCCGCGTGTGTGGCTCGTCGAGCTAGACGGCGGTTTTGGGCCCTTGAACGTGCCACGCGGCGCGGGCTGGCGGCTCAAATCAGAACGGAGATTCCGAGGAATATGGAGCTTCGAAGGCGAGTATGTTGTGAAGGAGTACGAGAACAGGCGATCGGCGACCTTGCAATTAACGGCTCACTAGGACTAGGCGCGCGGAGCGGAACGATGCTATTGGCCAACCGGAACTTCGAAAGGGCACAGGCAGGCGAGCCCCGCCGCCACCCCTGCGGCTCACGAGCGGTCGGTGTCGAGGGACAGGCTCGCGAAGGCCCCCGCCGCACGGCGCGGTGTGCGATCACGCTTATGGAAGTGCTGGTAGTCATCTCAATCATCGGCATGCTCATGTCTCTATTGCTGCCGGCGGTGCAACTGGCGCGCGAAGCGGCGCGGCGATCGCAATGCGCCAACAATCTCCGCAACGTCGGCCTGGCCGTGCAGGGTGAGATAATGGCCAAGCGGCGCTTACCCGCTTCGGGAAACTTCGGCACCACGGGCACCCCTTTCCATGATTGGGTCGTCAACGTGCTGCCGTACCTCGAGCGGTCGGATATCGTGAAGCAATGGCGGTTCGACGAAGCGTGGAACCAGCAGCCCAATTCGGCACTCGGGGCGACGCACATCCGCGTGCTCGTCTGCCCGGACGACGACACAACCACACACGAGCGGGGAAATCTGAGCTACGTGGCCAACGGAGGGTTCGGCTGTACGCTGCCTGTCGACTGCCCTTCGATCGTGCATTCCGCGGGAGGCGTCCCGCAATTCGCCAAGCTCGATTTCAACGGCAACGGCGTAACTTGCCCGGCGAACCCGGCTCAGGACACCAGCCCCATTGGGACTGATAAGGACCTCTTCTTCAAGACGGGGTTGTTCTTCGGCGAGAATTGGCCCTATGGCTCGGGTACCGTGCGGCACCACACGCCCGACTCGATTCTCGACGGGCTTTCGCAAACGATCATGCTCACTGAAAACCTTTGGGCAGGCTACGACCCGGCTGGAAGCGGCTGGGCGAACCCCGTTCCGTGGCGAGCGTGCTTTTTCGTAAGCGCCTATGTATGCGACAACAACGACTGCTCGGGGGGCAACGTCGACTGGGCGCGCGCCAACAGCCGCGTGGGTCCGAGCGCGGCCGAGGCCATCAACGGCGCTCTCTCGGCCGTCGAAGGGGCGAGTCCCTGGCCGTCGTCGCGGCATCCGGGCGGTGTCAACGTCGTGTTCTGCGACGGTCACCTGCGATTCCTGAACGAGAACATTGACGGGGCAGCGTACGCGTGGCTGGTCACGCCGCAAGGGAGCACCATCCGTGGGCCCCTCGCCCAGCCGCCAAGGGAGGACCAATAATGCGTCCCTGGCTCTCGGTCATCATACCGACGTACAACGGCGAACGCTTTTTGCATGAGGCACTCACAAATGTCGCCGCGCAGCACGACGCCGACGTCGAGGTCGTCGCGATCGACGGCGGCTCGGCAGACGGGACCCGCGACATTTTGCGTCGCTGGTCACGCCACCTCCGCCTAGTAATGATCGAGCGGCCGCACTCGGGAGACTGGGTGTCGTCGACGGCGATGGGCATGGCAGTGGCAGAGGGGGAATATCTGTGCTGGCTTCACCAGGACGATACGTGGTGCAAGGGCCGGCTCGCGGCGCTTCGCCGACAGTTGAGCGCGGAGCCGCACGCCGCGTTCATCGTTCACCCCTGCTGGTACAGCAACTCACGCGGGGAACGCATCGGCTACTGGCGGTGCCCGCTGCCCCGCACGGACCGTCTGCTGCGCTTCGACGAGGTGGCGTCGCCGCTTTTGGTGCAGTGCTCGATCGCGACGTGCGGCGCGATATTCAGTTGCGAAGCGGCGCGGAGCATCGGGTCGCCAGACCCAGCCCTTCCCTACCATGCCGACTGGGATTACTGGCTGCGCTTGGCGCGACTCGGCCGCACACTTTATCACCACACGCCCCGCGCTTCGTTCCGGATCCATGCAGCTTCGCAAACGATTTCCCGCGCTGGTGAGTCGGACCGTCGCTTGGCGGAGGCGCGCGCAATCTTGCGGCGGCACTTGCCGCATCTCGCCGCACGCGGTCAAGACGTGGCGCGCCTCGAAGAAGTGGCGGCCGTTTCGGCAGAGGTGAACCACGCCCTTAATTCACTTGTGGCGGGGCAGGCAGTCGATATTCTGGGGCCGCTGTGGCGCGCGGCGGCGCTCGGCCCGACAGGCTGGACCAGACGGCTGCGCGACTCTCGACTTGTCGAGCGTTGCCTCAGCCGGCTTCAGGCAAGCAGCGGTCTCCGGCCCCTGTTGCTCGCCCGCCTGGCGGACGGGACGCGCCGCCGCCGACCGCAGCGGAACGCCGCCAATCTCGCGCATCCGGTCCACGCCGATTCCGCCGAGCACGGGCGGCTCGGCACGGTCCCGCGCGACTCAATTGCAATCCACGTCGCTCCAACGGCCCGCGCTCCCACTCGAGTCGCGGCGGAGATGCAGCGGACATGACCGAGCACAGCGCCGAGGGAAACGGCCAGTTCGCACGCCTGCTGCCGGCGGTGGCCCTGGCCGTTTGTCTTGCCCCGTTCACCTCGCTTTTGACGCGTGGCGATGCGATTCTTTCCGACCCGAAGCGCGACTACAACGTCATGCACTTGCCGTTGGCGCGGTTCGCGCGGGAAGAATTGCTTGCTGGTCGCTGTCCGCTTTGGAACCCGTACTTGGCCTGCGGCCAGCCATTGCAGGCCGCGCAGCAAGCGCTGCTCTTCTATCCGCTGTCGACGCCGCTAGTGATGGTATTCGGCGCCGACCGCGGGCTCCTGATCTCGCTCTTTGCGCATTTAGCGCTCTGCTACGCGGGCACGTATCTCGTGGCGCGTCGCGCGGACCTGTCGCGTTGCGCGGCCGCATACGCGGGGCTTGTCGCGACGTGGGGCGGCGCCTTGACGGGCCACCTCGTCGAGGGCCATTTCGGGGCGGTCCTGGAGACCGCGCTCGTCCCGTGGTTCTATCTGACACTGGTTGACCTGCTGCGCTCGCCCGACGTTATTCGATCCGCGCGTTTCGCGACGGTCGCGGCGCTCGGGGTGCTCGCCGCGCAGCCCCAGGTGCTCTATTACGCTGTTGTCGCGGGCGCGTTTTGGGCGGCGGGTTCACTTTGCTGCGGCGACGCGGCACGCCACCGAGCCCCTGCTGTCCGCTGGGGTATTGTTGCCGCGGTGGTCGCCGCGCTCATCGCCGGGGTGCAACTCGTACCGCTGGCGGAGTTGATGCGCGACGGCCTCAGCGACTCTCCGCGCGGCACGGCGCCCTTCGCGGCAAAGTTCGCGCTTGACGGGATCGACTCGGCGCGGTTGCTGGTGCCGTTCGTCAACGGAACGCCGTTCGCGCACGTGGCGCAGTTCGACGGCGCCGACATGTATCACGAGCGCGTTGTTTACCTCGGCTTCGCTGTGCCGCTACTGGCGATCGTGGGTTTGTCGCGCGCCCGCAGGCCCGGATGGCAGTGGGGGGCGGCGTGGAGCCTGGTGGCGGCACTCGGGCTCGCCTTCGGCGACAGCACGCCGGCCCTCGGTCTGCTCGGGCGCGCGCTGCCCGGTCTGTTCTTGTTTCGTTGTCCGGGCCGCGTGTTTCTTGTCGCCTCTTTGCCGGCCGCCCTACTGGCGGCGCGAGGGCTTGACGGCCTGGCACGCGGCGAGCCACGTGCGGGCCGGATGGGCCTGCTACACCTCGCGGCGGTGACGCTCGCGTCCGCGAGCATCCCGGTGTACGCGGCGCTTGCGCTTGCGCCGTCGTTTGACTGGCAACGGTACGCTCAATACGCGCGCGAGAACTTATTGGAAGACCTGTCACTTTGGACGGTGCTGGCCTTAAACGCAACGGCAATAATCGGTTTGGGCGCGACAAGACGGCTCGGCGGACTGGCCGTCTCGCTGCCGCTCATTGCGATTGCGGCGTCCGATCTAGGATACTTCAACCTCCGAAACTTCCGCATGGAAGACCGTGAACCGCGCAGTGCGTCGGAACTCCCGCCGACCGATTCGATGACGCGATTCGTTGAGGCATCGGCCTTTGGTCATATCGACTACGATGCGCTGCGGTACAGCGGATTGACGCGTGCCGCGATTTCCGAACATCGGCGGGCGGTTGGCACCTACGACGGCGGAGTTTTGCCTGCCGCCACTGCGCGACTGTTCAAGTCCATCGAGACGCGGTCGGGGCCGCCGCTTACGCTTGCCACGTGCGCCTTGGCGTGGTCAGCCAGCGGGCACATGGCGCAGAATCCAGGCGGCGTGTTGCCCAGGATTCGTTTCGTGTGCGGCGCATGCGCCGCGGCCGAACTGCCAATCGAGGAAATGACCGACGGCGACACCCGCGACTTGAGCTCCCAGTCGGGCGCGGCTGTGCTGGACCGGGAAACGCCACGGGAGTTGCGGATGGACGTCAGCGCGCCTGTCGACGGCTGGCTCGTTGTCGCGGATACATATTATCCGGGCTGGATCTGCGAAGTCGACGGCGTGAGTCAACCGATCGACGCCGCGCATGGAGTTTTTCGCCGAGTGCGGCTCGAAGCCGGCCGGCACACGGTCGTCATGAGGTACGAGCCCCTTTCGTTTTTCGTTGGCCTGATTGCCACGATGACCGGCGTGCTCATCGTAGCGGCGATGCTGCTGGGGCGTTGGGGTACGCGGCGGCGGGGTGTTGACAGGACCATTCGCCAAATGGTCAATGCGACGCCTTGAGAACCACATCCAGAAGATGTTCCTATGAAGCCAAATTCGAACGAAACGCTGTTGCCAAGCTCCCTGCGCCGCGAAGCAGTGGCCGCCGTGATTGTCCGGCGGCTGTGCGCCGAGCAAGATCGGCTGCGGTCAGCCTGGAAGAGCGCAAGTCCCTTTGCGCATATCGTGATTGACGACCTCTTGCCCGCCGAGGTCGCGCGCGAGTTTCACGCGAGGCTGCCCCCGCCGGAGCAGCTGCTCACGCGCTCGTCCCTGAGGCAGCGCAAGCGGGTCGGTGTGGAACTGGAGCGGTACGACCCGGCCGTGAGCGAGCTCCTGTTCGCCTTTCAGCACCATGAGGTTGTGCAATGGATCGAGCAGATTACCGGACTGGTGGAACTCGCACCCGATGCATCGCTCTACGCATCGGGCCTGTCGGTGATCGCCGAGGGCGGTTTTTTGAACCCGCACCTCGACAACTCGCACGACGGAGAGCAGAGCAAATACCGCGCGCTCAATCTGCTCTACTATTTGTCGCCCGGTTGGTTGCCGGATCACGGAGGGAACCTGGAACTTTGGGACAAATCCGTGCGGCATCCGACGGCGGTTCTGAGCGCCTTCAACCGGCTCGTGCTGATGAAAACCGATCGTTGTGCCTGGCACTCGGTCACGCGGGTCGCCAGCCGGCAGCCGCGCTGGTGCGCGTCGAACTATTATTTTTCGTCTCGGCCACCGGCGGACACCCCTTATCGCCACGTCACGACGTTCGCCGGCCGGCCTGAAGAGAAAGGCAAACGGTTATTGCTGGCTCTTGACGGATTGGCTGTGAACGTGGTCGGCAAGATGTTTCCCGCCCTTGTACGCCGTAACAAACATCGCCGTTCCACGGACGCTGCGCATCCGAACAGTGAAGCACGCCGATACGGCTGCGATCGCTCATTGCCTGACGACACGAGCGCGCCCAATGACCCGGAGCCGGGTCGATGATGCCTGGACCGCTCATCCGTCGCGCGCTTGGCCCTGCCGAACATTGGGTAACGGGCCTTTATCGCCGCTGCTTCGTCGACGTGCGCCAATTCGCGGCCGATTTAGCCTCGGATCTTAGCCCCGCGTCCATCCTCGACGTTGGATGCGGAGAAGGCCAGTCGACCGAGGCGCTGGCCGAGGTCTTCTCCAAGGCTTCGATCGTAGGCGTGGATATCACGCCTCGCGTCGGCCGGCTGTTTAGGGGAGACAATCAGCGGGTGCGCTTCATCCGAGAAGACATTGGCGCTTTCGCTGACCAAAACAAGGGTACGTTTGATCTCGCCGTGCTATGTGATGTGCTTCACCATCTCCCCGTCGACCAGCGCGCTGGCTTTTTGCAAAACGTCGCATCATGCATGCGGCCGCGCGGTTGGCTGGTGGTCAAAGAATGGCAGCCGCGAGCGAGCCTCGTACATCTTCTCTGCTATCTCGGCGATCGCTACCTGACAGGTGATCGCGTGCGCTATGCCGACGGTGTGGAACTTCGAGAACTGCTCAACGGCGTTCCCTCCCTCAGCGTCGACCATGACACGCCCGTACGCCCCTGGCGGAACAACATTGCCATCTGGGCTCGATTCGTCCACGACCGCGATGAAGCTGAAGTACGCTCGATACGCTAAAGGCGACGCCTAAGGCCCTCGATGACCTCCGCGTCTTGCAGCCGCAACGTGGGCGTCGTATCGACTTCAATGGAACCGTCTGCGGCCCCCGGCTCTTCTTCCGCCTTCTCGCGCCCAACGTGGCGGGAAATCCCTTCGCGCGACCATGCGGATTTGGCGTCGGCGAGAATTTTCACGAGCGCGTCGTCTACCTCGGGCTCGCCAGCCTTCTGCTGGCCCTCTACGGTTTGTCGCGCGCGCAAGCGTCGCGGTGGGAGTGGGGCGCGGCCGCGCTGGTGACGTTGTCGCTGGCGATCGCGTTGGGCGATAGCACTCCCGCCTTCGGTGTGCTGTCGAGGACCGTGCCCGGCTTGGGACTTTTTCGCTGCCCAGGCCGCGTGTTCGGCGTGGCGTCGCTTTTCGTGGCGCTGTTGGCGGCGCGCGGGCTTGATGGCCTCATGGGTTTTCAGCGATCAATTGCGATACAGCACGCTTGTGCCAGCGGCCCTCGAGGCGCGCCGGCAGTTGCTGGGCACGAAGGAAGGCGGTGTCTTGCCGGCGGCCACCGAGCGACTGTTTCGCGCGATTGAATCAAAGCCGCGCGTTGTCTTAAGGGTGGCCGCTTGCGATTATGCGGTTTCGGGCGACGGTGCGCGCGGCGAGCCGCTGGAAGAACCGTTGCCGCGGCTGCGATTCTTCTCCGAGACGGACTCGGCCCTGGTGGACATGCCGCTCGACCGCATCGCTGCGGGCGACGTGCGGCGAATGCGCCGGCGGATGCTGGGGACGGCGAGCGTGGTCGCTGAAGAGCCCCAGCGGCTGACCATCGACTGCGATGCGCCGGCGGCCGGCCGGTTGCTGCTGGCCGACACGTGGTATCCCGGCTGGAGAGCCACTGTCGATGGCCGTCCGGCCGCGATCGATCGGGCGCACGGCGTCTTTCGCAGCATCCGTCTGGCGGCGGGAACACACCGCATCGTCTTCGTCTTCGGTCCGTTGTCGTTCCGCCTCGGACTGGGCGGCACGCTGGCGGGTATCGTGATTTGGCTGGGACTGCTGGTATTCGGCATTCGGCGGAATGTCCGCGCAGGCCGGTATCGGCGGTCTTGACGCGAATGGGGTTCAAGTCGATGGTCATCATCGCGGTCGGCGAGCGCGTCTTGATCGGGCTTGTTGCAGTTTCGCCGCGCTTGTATTGTCGGGTCTGGTTGGCTTGCGACCAGCAGCGTCGACACGATCACCGAGGCCCGCGTGCAGCAGGCGCTGTCGACCTTGTTGAAGGGCCGCACGAGCTTCGTGGTGGCCCACCGTCTCAGCACCATCCGCCACGCCGACCAGGTGCTCACGCTTTCCGACGGCCGCATCATCGAGCGCCGGCACCGGCCCACCATCGGCGACTAAGTTTCGCCCTCGCGCTGTGCGGCCACGACTTCGAAGAGGTAACCGTTCGGATCGCGAAAGAAGAACCGCTCGAACGGCGTGGGTCGCACCGGCGCGATCATCTCCGCACCGTGCCCCGTCAATCGCGACTTCAGCGAGTCGAACTCACGCACATCGCACTCGATGGCCACATGTCGGCCGTACTCCTTCTCGAAGGGCGAGGGCTGAAAGTCGGGCACCTCGATCAGGTGCAGCTCCTGGCCCGGAGCGATTTCGAGCCAGGCCGCCGGCTGCCCGATGTTGCCCGGCCGCTCGATCGGCCGCCAGCCCAGCGTGGCCGCGAAAAAATCTCGCGACCGCGCCACATTGCGCGTGGCCAAGGTGATATGGGCGATGGTCATGGAAGCCGCCTCCGTTCGATGCTCATCAACGATTTGTTCGGCATTGTATCACGCGGCATACACGATCACGACTTCGTTCTCGGCAAGTGTATCTCCCAGCCGCCCGGTCGCGGATTCGGACGTTGTGCTGGGGAGTTGCTTTGGTGCCTAACTTGTCTTTAACCTGGTCCGTCTACCATCTGCAGGCCGCAAGACGGCAGCCTAATTCGTCTGAACATTCGAGCAAGACCATTGTAACACGACATTCGTAGCGGTGGGCGACCATTGGCTGATTACCTGGGGCGACGACGACGCACTTTATACGGCCTACGGCGACGGCCGCGGATTTGAGCCGTTTGTCGATGTGAAGCTCAGCCTCGGCCTGGCGAAGATCAACGGCGGGCCGGACGGCTTCACGGCCGTCAACCGGCGGTCATCCACCTGCGAGCAACGCGGCGACGGCGTCGAGGGCAAAAAGGCCAGCGGCTTGTTGACCACGGCCTATTTCGCCGAAAAATGGGACGTGGCACCCGGCGAAACGGCCGGCATACCGACCAAATGGATGAGCGCCGACGGCCTCACCTTTTTCACCCGGTCCTTTCCGGCGAAGATTGCTTTTCCGTGCGGCGGGCCACCTTGTCGGTTTCTGAAGGCCGGATGCACGTCGATTTCATGGAGAACTTGATGAAGGGTCCAAAGTAATGCCGGCGGGCAGTTATCCAAGACTGGCTGGCCACAGTCTTCTGACGATGGTCGCGTGGCCGTACAAACAATGGGCCGTCGGTCTGCTGTTGACCGCGCTGGCTTCGTCGGCCCCTGCCGAGGACTGGCCGCACTGGCGCGGCCCGCGGCGCAACGACGTCATCGCCGATAACTCCGGTTGGCACGACGGGCATTGGGTGGATAAATCGCCAATTTGGGAGACGAACGCTGGCGAGGGAAGCACCTCGCCGCTGATCGTCGGTGGCCGACTCTATGTGATGGGCTGGGAAGGTGGCAGCGACCACGTCCGCTGTCTGGACGCCAAAACGGGCAAGCCGATCTGGAGCGTTTCCTATGAGTCCCCACGATATGGTCGGCACGCCGTTGGTGACGAGAGCGCTTATGCGGGACCGACGTCCACCCCCGAGTACGACGCCGAGACAAGATGCCTTTACACTCTGAGTTGCGACGGCGAGCTGAACTGTTGGGACGCGAGCGCGGGGGGAAAGAAGGGGTGGAGTTTCAACTTGTACGACCGTTTTCACATCGAACGAAGACCGGCCAGCACACTCGAGAAAGACGACCTGCGCGACTACGGCAACGCTGGCTCACTTCGTTTTAGCCTCGGCTACGGTGCTGCTGGCGAAACTCCGTGGGCGTGCCGCCCGTCGCCTGACGGAACGCGATCGAAAGCTGACGAGAATCGGTGAAGCCCGATCGCTGCGCGACGACCGACATTGGCAGGTCGGTGTCGGCCAGCAGCATTTTGGCCCGTTCCAGATGCGCCCGCCGGATCTCTTCCCAGATGCCGCGCTGCAGGTGGCGGCGAAACCGCCGCTCCAACGACCGGCGCGAGACCGGAACCGCCGCCAACAAATCGCGCACGTCGATCGGTTCGTCGGCATGATCGCGGATGTAACGGACCGCGGCGGCCACGTCCGCGTCGGGCAGCGCCTGAATATCTGATGACGCTCGAACCACCACGCGCACCGGGGGAAGCACCAAGCGCGGCTCGGACAACCGTTCGTCGGCGAGGATTTGCTCCAACATCCTCGCCGCCTCGTGTCCGATCCGCTCGCCGGGCAGCGCCACGCTGGAAAGCGAGGGCCGCGCCAGGTCACACAAAAGGTCGTCGTCATCCACACCGACGATCGCTACCTCGTCAGGCACTTTGAGTCCCAAGTGCCGGCAGTATTCCGACAACTGCACCCCCTGGCTGTCGTTGCTGGCGAACAGCCCCAAAGGTTTTTCCAGCGATTTCAACCAGATCAAAAGCGATTCGTTCCAAGGCCACTGGCCCGTGGGATCGCCCAGCTTCTGCATGCGGTCGTGAAATGCCGCGGCTTGGTAACCGGCCCGTTCGATCTCGCCAACAAAGCCGGCTTCGCGCCCCAGCGAGAAGGCGTGGTATGGGAATCCGACAAAGGCAAACCGCCGCACGCCGCGCTGGAGCAGGTGCTGTGCGGCCATTCGGCCGACCGCTTCATGGTCGACGATGACTCGTGGAAAAGGAAGTTCGGGCAGCACGCCCGACACGTTTACCACCGGTCGGCGAAGACGTTGCAGTGCTTTGGCCAGCGGCTCCGTGAAGATGTGCGCGATGAAGCCGTCTTGTTCTTTGACCGGAGGCGACTCGAGCGCCCGACGGTCGGGGGCGATCGGCGTAAAGATCCATTGTGGTCGATCGGCGGCAAACGCTTTGATCCCGTGCAGAATATCACGATAGAAACCGAGGCCGTAGCCAAACACCAGGCCGATGCGGAACAGGCGGTTGGCATCGCCGTCGTGAGGCGGTTTCTTGGCCGCCCGATCGACAGCCGTGCTTAGACGCCGCTTGCGGCGATGACCGTCGACCGGATTTTTCATGTCGTTCGATCGTCAATTACGGAGCGACCTTGGTGATCGTCCATGTGCTCACGTGCGTCTTCATCGACGGCAACTTCTGCGGCTGGGTTTCATCGGCAGCGAACAATACTTGCTTGCCATCAGCAGCAAGGGGCTCCTCTCAGGTTGGATCCACCATCGCTTCAGCTTAGCATGCAAGCGTTCCGCCGTAAGCCCCGCTTGTCGTCAATTGACAAAAGATTTACGCGATGTGACATGGCCGATTTTAGACCATGGTACAGAATGGAAGGTGGATTTGGCAGCGAGTAGGATTGTCAACTGAATGCCTGATATGCGACCGCCCCACGGTTTTACCATCGCTCTATTGTTGTCGGTCGGACTCGCTCATGCGGCCAGGGCCGACGAGGAGACTGCCGGCTTCTTTCGCGGCCTGAATCTAAACGGTCCGGCAGTGACCATCGACGGCCATACCTGGGAAGGAAAGGACTCGCCGCACTACAAGTGCGATGACATGGCGTTTGAAAACCCACAAGTCGCGTTGGTGCCCGCCACGGACAAGGCGAGGGCCAAGATGCTCCGCTCCAGCCGTTGGGGAGGAGGCAACAATCGGGTAACGCTGGTCGATCTGCCGCCCGGAACGTATTCGGTGTTCTTGTACGTCTGGGAAGACAACAACCCGGAAACGTTTACGATCGCTCTCAACGGACGCACCGTCGCGGCCAATTACAACAGCGGCAGCATGGGCCACTGGGACAAGCTCGGTCCGTGGGTTGTTCAGTGCGCCGACGGCACGTTGACCTTGGCCAGCCAAGGCGGGGCCGCCAACTTTTCGGGCATCGAGATTTGGCGAGGAGAATACGACGGGCCTGAGCCGGCCGAAGCCAACCCCGACGCGATCGCCTTCTTCGAAAAGCGGGTCCGGCCGGTGCTCGTCGAGCATTGCTACCAGTGCCACAGCGCTGAGGCGGACGAACTGCAAGGCGAACTATTGGTCGACTCACGGAGGGGATTACGACGGGGCGGATACAGTGGTCCGGCGGTAATGCCGGGCGACCCCGACCACAGCCTGTTGATCGAGGCGGTGCGTTACAAGAACCCCGATTTGCAGATGCCCCCCGACGCCCGGCTCCCCGACGACACCATTGCCGATCTGGAGGTATGGGTCAAACAAGGGGCGCCGGATCCGCGTCGGCAGTCGCCCGTGCGAGCGAAGCAGAAGACGGTCGACGTCGAGCAGGGCCAGCGGTTCTGGTCGCTGCGACCGATCACCAATCCTTCCGTGCCGGTAGTGAGCGATGGCGATTGGCCGGCGAACGACGTTGACCGCTTCATACTGGCGAAGCTGGCCGCGAGCCACCTGCGGCCGATCGGCGACGCCGACAAGCGCACGCTCGTTCGCCGCGCCACTTACGACCTGACCGGCCTGCCTCCAACGCCCGAGGAAGTAGACGCCTTTTTGGCCGACGGTTCGCCCGATGCCTTTCGGCAGGTCGTCGATCGGCTGCTCGACTCGCCGCGCTACGGCGAGCGTTGGGGCCGCCATTGGCTCGACGTGGTCCGTTACGCCGACACCGCTGGCGACAATTCCGACTTTCCCATTCCTCAGATCTATCTTTATCGCAATTGGGTCATCGACGCCTTCAAACGCGACTTGCCCTACGACCAGTTCATCTCCCAGCAGCTTGCCGGCGATCTGATGCCGAGCGCGACTGACGACGAGCGGTGGCAGCGGACGGTCGCCACCGGTTATATCGCCAATGCCCGGCGGTTCGGCTCGCGCGTTGACGATTACCCGCGGCACCTGACGATCGAAGACACCATCGACAATCTGGGCCGGGCATTTCTCGGCCTGACGCTCAATTGTGCCCGCTGTCACGACCACAAGTTCGACCCCATCACCACCGAAGACTACTACGGCCTGTACGGCATTTTCCACAGTTCGCGCTATCCCTGGCCCGGCATCGAGCTGGAGCAGAAGCAACGCGATCTCGTGTCTCTTGTCTCGGCGGAAGAGGCGAAACGAGCGACGGCGGCCCACAAGGCCAGGCAAGAGCAGCTCGACGCCGAGGTGCGGCGGCTGGAAAAGCTTCGCGACCAGGCGGCAAACAAGGAAGCGAAAGACAAGCTCAACAAGGAAGTGGAAAAGGCCCGCGACGCGGCGGTGAAGCACGCCAAGACGTTGCCCGACGTGCCCTGGGCCTACGCCATGGCCGAGGCAGGCACGATCGAAAACGTGCGCGTACAGTACAAAGGCGATCCGAACAAGACGGGGCCGGAAGTCCCGCGCCGGTTCCCGCTGTTGCTGGGCGGCAATATGCTGGCGGCCGATGACCCGACGAGCGGCCGGCTGAGCCTGGCCCACTGGATCGCCGACGCCAAAAACCCGCTCGCCGCGCGGGTGATGGTCAACCGAATCTGGCAGTATCACTTCGGCCAGGGAATCGTGCCCACCGCAAACGATTTCGGCAAGCAAGGCCAACCGCCCACGCATCCCGATCTGCTCGACTGGTTGGCCAGCCGCTTCATCGACTCGGGTTGGTCGATCAAGGCCATGCACCGCCTGGTGATGCTCTCGCATATCTATCGGCTGGCGGCCATTCACGATCCGGCGTCGATTGCCGCCGATCCGGCCAACGACCTGTTGTCGGGCTTCCGGCGCCGCCGGCTCGATGCGGAGTCGATCCGTGATACACTGCTCTTCGTGGGAGGCAGTCTCGATCTGTCGCCCGCCGGACCGCACCCCTTCCCGCCGAGCACCGAGTGGAACTTTACGCAGCACAATCCATTCAAAGCCGTGTATGAAACGAACCACCGCAGCGTGTATTTGATGACGCAGCGTATCCAACGGCATCCCTACCTGGCCATTTTCGACGGCGCCGACCCGAGCTTCAGCACGCCTCGGCGGATGACGACGGCCACGCCGCTGCAATCGCTCTATCTTTTGAACAACGAGTTGGTTCACCAGCAAGCCGAGCGCGTCGCCCGGCGATTGCTTGAAGAACGGCCCGATGACGCCGCTCGTGTTGAGTGGGCCTATCAATTGTTGTTCTCGCGTCCTCCTGGGGAAGACGAAGCGACGCAGGCGACGAGTTTTCTTCGGCGGGCGCGGTCGGCACTCGAACAAGCTGCGACGCCAGCCGATCGGGTCGCGGCGCTCGCCTGGCAAAGTTACGTGCGGTCACTGTTTCTTTTGAACGAGTTTGTCTATGTCGACTAGCCTGTCCGCGTTCCGTCACCATCCCACGCGACGTGACTGCCTCCGCTCGCTGCTGGGCGCGTCGCTCGTCTTTCCCGGTATATTGTCGGAGCTGCTCGCCGGCGATTCGCAACCCGCCGCCGCACCCGCCGGGCCGCTCGCGCCCAAGCCGCCGCACTTTCCGGGCAAAGCGAAGCGCGTGATTTTCCTCTTCTCGACCGGCGGCGTGTCGCACATGGACACCTTCGATTTCAAGCCGGAGCTGTTCAAGGCCGACGGCAAGAAGACCGGTATCGGCGGCGGGCTGTCGAACCAACAACGCGTGTTGCTCAAGCCTCGCTGGGAATTCAAGCCGGGCGGAAAGTGCGGCACGCTGGTGAGCGATCTCTTTCCGCACATCCGCGAGTGCATGGACGACATCTGCCTGATCCGCTCGATGAAGTCGGACGACAACGAACACTATCAGGCGACGCTGGCCATGCACACCGGCTCACTGTTCTTCTCGCGGCCGAGCCTGGGCGCTTGGGTGAGTTACGGCTTGGGCACGGAAAACCAGAACCTGCCTTCGTTTATCGTTCTCGCTCCGCACCTGCCTTACGCCGGCACGCAGGTCTACGCCAACGACTTTCTGCCGGCCTATTACCAGGGAACGCGCGTGGTGCCCGGCGGCGAGCCGATTGCGAACCTGCGCCCGCGCACCGCGCCCGCGGTTCTGCAAGAGCTGGAGCTGGGCCTCGCCGCCGAACTGAACCGCAAGCACCTTGCCGACCGCGCGACCGCCTCCGACCTGGCCGCCCGCATGCAATCGTTCGAAACCGCTTTTCGCATGCAAGCCGAAGCGCCCGAGGCGTTCGACTTGTCGAAAGAGCCTGACAGCACGCTGCAAATGTACGGACTGGCGCGCGGCCAGACCGATAGCTTCGGCTGGCAATGTCTCATTGCCCGGCGGCTCGCCCAGCGCGGCGTGCGCTTCATTGAATTGATCGACAGCGGTTCATCGGGCAACTGGGACTCGCACGGCAATATGGCCGATCACGGTCCTTTGGCCAAGAAGATCGACCAGCCGATCGCGGCGCTGCTCAAGGATCTCAAGCGTGAAGGAATGCTCGATGAGACGCTCGTCGTGTGGACCACTGAGTTCGGCCGCACGCCTGGGATCGACGGCGACCAGGGCCGGGGCCATCACAGCGCGTGCTTTTCCTCGTGGCTGGCAGGAGGCGGCGTCAAGGGCGGGATGGTACATGGTGAGACGGACGAGCTCGGCGCGACGGTCGTCAAAGACCGCGTTCACTTTCACGACTTCCATGCCACGCTTTTGCACCTCTTGGGCTTCGACCACACGCGTCTGACGTATCGCCACGCCGGCCGCGACTATCGCCTGACCGACGTGCAAGGCCGCGTCGTCGAACAGATCGTCAGCTAACATCACCAATGAGAACCAATCACGTCAAAGCGCCCTGGTCCGGATACTCGACGCTTGCCGCCGTCATAACAAAGTGCCCGGCTTCATGGCAGGCGATGTCGCGGCGGGCAGGTCGCTCCTCGAACAGGGGTTCCGAATGATCGCTTACGGCGGTGACTTGTGGATTTATCAGGCGGCCCTGCGAGAGGGCATCGCCGCGCTCGAAAGGCACCGCTGCACAACTCATCACGCTTGAAAACAGGATCTGACCATGGAATTTCGCGTCGGCATCACGCGTGATTTTCTCAAGCCCGACGGTTCGCTCGGGTTCGGCGACATCGGCCTCGGGTTGTTGGACCAGAATCCGGACCCCCGTTGGGAATTCTTGCCTGAAGCTTGCGACGAAATCGCGCCCGAAGTCGCCGATGAATACGATGCCCTGCTGGTGCTGGCACCTCGCGTGACGGCACGCACGGTCGATGCCTGCCGGCGATTGAGCCTGATCGCTCGCTTCGGCGTCGGCTACGACAACGTCGATGTCGACGCCTGCACGCGCAACGGCGTGATGCTCAGCATCACGCCCCAAAGCGTCCGCCGGCCGGTGGCCACCTCGGCGTTGGCCTTTCTGTTGGCCCTGTCCCACAAGCTCCTGATCAAAGACCGCCTGACGCGCAGCGGACGATGGCAGGAGAAACTTGACTATATGGGAATGGGTCTGACCGGTCGGACCTTGGGCATGATCGGGCTGGGCAACATCGGTCGCGAGTTGTTGCGGCTCACTGCTCCCTTGGAAATGAGGCATGTCGCCTTCGATCCTTATATTACGGGTGAAAGCGCGGCGGCCGCCGGTGTCGAGTTACTGGCTCTCGATACCCTCCTCATGGAAGCCGATTTCGTCGTCGTCTGCTGCGCGCTGACGGGCAATACCCGCCATCTGATCGACCGCCGTCGGTTGAAATTGATGAAGCCGACGTCTTATCTCATCAACATTGCCCGTGGACCAATTGTCGATCAAGCCGCGCTGAGCGAGGCGCTCGTCGAACGCCGCATTGCCGGAGCGGCGCTCGACGTGTTCGAAACGGAACCGGTGTCGGACGACGATCCGCTCCTCAAGCTCGACAACGTCATCGTGGCTCCGCATGCGATCGCGTGGACGGACGAATTGTTTCTGGGCAACGGGCGGGCGGCGTGCCAGAGCATTCTCGACGTCGCCCAAGGCCGCATCCCCGCCCACATTGTCAACCGCCAGGTGCGCGAACATCCGGCACTCAAAGAGAAACTCAACCGCAACCGGTCTTGAAGCGCTCACAATCCCAGCCGTCCGTCGTTCGGCCTTTCGGCAATCGTTCGCCGCGCGGGCACTGTGTCGCAGATCGACAAAAGATTTACGCGAATTGTCATTTCGCAGTTGACAGACCGAGAGCAAGACCCACGAATACCTGACAGCCATGCGCGAACTGGGGCGCCTTGTGCCGATACACTATCAGGAACCGTTTCGCCGCGGTTACGATGCGGGATGGCAGCCGTCGGCCGATGACTTTTTGACCGACTTGGCCCAGGCCCGCGCCGGTGGCGCGGCGGGCTGGTGCTTTCACAACGGCGACCAGCGCGGCTCGCCCGACGGCCGACCGCGTCGCTCGTTCGACTTGCGCGAACAATCGTTGTTCGATCAGCTCGACGCCCAGGAGCGGCGATTCATCGATCGGCTGGCCGAACCCGCACAGCCGTAATATCGTAAAGAGCCGGAAACCTCCACAGAAGATCGATCGCATGCACCCTCGCACACTGTTGCTAAGCTCGTTGCTGTTTCTCGTTCCTTCGCTTGTCCGCGCGCAAGACCTGTTGTCCGGTCCGGACGTCGGACAGCCTGTACCCGGTCTCTCTGTTCTTGCCGCGACCGGTTCGAACGCGGGCAACGAAATCGATTACGCAGATCAGCGGAAAGAGAAGCCGACGGTTTACGTTTTCATCCAGGCCGACAAATGGGACCGCCCGGTGGCACGCTTCTTGAGCGGCCTCGATGAGGCAATGCCCAAGATCAGCCAGGAGGCCTACGTCGTCGCCACCTGGCTGACGGCTGATCAAGAAAAGACAAAGCAGTATTTGCCCGTTGCCCAGCAATCGCTGCGACTTGCCAACAGCGCGTTGACCCAATTCACCGGAGCCAGCGGTCCAGCAGCTTGGAAGCTCCATTCCGGCGCCCACGTGACCGCGGTCGTCGTCGTCAAAGGAACCGTCGCAGCGAATTTCGCATACCGATCGGTGAACGAAACGGTCGTGCATGATGTCTTAGTTCAAGTTTCGCGGTTTTCGCGAGGCAGTTTCGGTCAAATTGAAATCGGCCTCCATGCCAAAAACGGGTAAACCTGTGGTGCGTCAAACATCCCAGGCAACCCGCGGCAAGGAGGCCGAACATGCAAGTTACTTCA
>DATLUO010000099.1 GCA_035533075.1 Pirellulales bacterium
CGCGTGTCGCGTCCGCGCTCAGCCCAAGCCCGGATGTGGCGAGTGGAACAGTTTCCGCGCCAATTCTGGTTGCTTTTTCACGGCCGAATCGACGATTTCGCTCCCGCCCTACAAACGAACGCCCAAACGAATCTCAGTTCAACGACGGGTCCGGCGGAATGTGCTTGATGTTCAGGGCCGAAAGGAAGGCGCCCGACAGCACCGTCTTGGTCAACTGCTGCCACAAATCCTCCACCGCGCCGAACACCTGCTCTTTCGTGGCCGGCGACACCAGCCACGAACCGTCGCGCAGCTCGCGCTCCAACTGGCCCTCGCCCCAGCCGGCGTAGCCCACGAAAAACCGCAACGGTTCTTCGTCGTTCTCGACCAGTTTCTCCAGCATCTCGCGGCCGGTGCTGACGTAGACCTCCGGCAACACCACCATTTCCGAAAGCGAGACGTCGCCGTGCAGGGCCATCAGCGGCCCTTCGACCGGGCCGCCCATGTGCAGCGGCGCCTGGCAATCGCACGGCCCTTCGCTGATCTGTTCCCAGATTTGTTTCACCGTGGCGTTCATGCGGCGGTTCAACACCACGCCCGCCGCGCCCTCTTCGTTGTGGCGGAACAACAGGATCACCGTGCGGAAAAAGTTCGGATCGACCAGATCGCTGGTGGCGATCAGGAAATGGGCGGTCAGCGATTTCATCAAAGGTCGATCACGCGCTCCGAGGGCAACGCCGGAAGCACAAAGATTTTGCCGTCGCCCATCCGTCCCGTGCGGGCCACTTCCACGATCTTCCGCAGAATCTCTTCCACGCGGCTGTCTTCCACCCAGAGGTTGATCTCCACCTTGGGCAGAAACGCCAGCGAGTATTCGCTCCCCTGATACTGGTCGAGATAATTCTTCTGCCGGCCGTAGCCTTTGACCTCGCGCACGCTCACCGCCTCCAACGGCGCCCGCTTCAGGCCGTCGAGCACTTTCTCGGCCAAAAACGGTTTGACAATGGCGACGATTTGTTTCACGGGATTTGCTTCCGAGAGCGGTCTGGGGTCAGCTAAAAAAGCCTTCGCCCGTCAGGTTCAGCGGCGGGCGGGTGACCACGTCCATGTCGCCCATCACCTTGGTGCAGCAGGCCAGCCGCATTTTGTCTTCGTTGCCGATGTAGGCGAACAGGGCCGGCGGATTGAACTTGAACTGGATTTTTTCCCAGGTGCCCATGGGGCTGGCATGTTCCATGCCCTTGGCGATCAGCACGCGGCAGGTACCGCAATGGCCCAGACCGTGGCAGTTGACGATTTCGTTGACCGCGGCCCCATAGCCGTTGATGCCGTTGTAGAGCTTGACGCCCGCCTTGAGCGCCTCCTTGCGCAGGTTGGCCCCCTCCGGCACTTCAACCTGCTTCTTCTCATTGACGAAATTGACGATCGGCATGGAGTATCCCCGGACGCGGCTTGACGTGGCGATAAAAGACCGATTTTACCCGCTGAGCCAGCGTCGGGGAAGCGGCACCGCAGATCCTCAAGACTTGTACGCCTGTCGCCACCGCTATAACCTGGAACCTGCACTTTCATCACCAACCACTCTCGGAGACCAAAGCATGAACGCCCAAGCCGCTTTCCGCCATGCTCTCGCCGACGCGGATATGATCACGACATCGTATCTGAACGATCTCAACGACGCCGACCTACTCGTGCGGGCCGTGCCGGGCATCAACCACATTGCCTGGCAGCTTGGCCACCTGATTGCGTCCGAAAACGGTATGGTCGGCGAGACCTGCCCCGGTTCGATGCCCGACTTGCCGCAGGGCTTCAAAGAGAACTATACCAACGACACGGCCGGCAGCGACGATCCGCACGCGTTCTTGAGCAAGGACGAATACCTGCGGCTCTATCGCCAGCAGCGCGAGGCGACGCTCAAGGCGCTGGAGGGTTTGAGCGACGCCGACTTCGATCGGCCGGCGCCCGAGCGTTACCGGAATTTTATCGAGACGGTGGGCGGTGTCTTTAGCATGCAGGCCACGCATTGGCTGATGCACGCCGGGCAATGGGCCGTGCTCCGCCGCAAGCTCGGCCGCAAACCGCTGTTTTAATCAATCATCCGCTGGCGGTCGTTGAGACCAACTGAATGCACATGAATCGCTTCGCCCTCCTGTTTGCCACGGCCACCGAATTATTCGGCTTCGCACCGTTGGCCATGGCCCAACAAGCGGCGCCGGCCCCCAAGCCGGGTGTCTTCGCCGGTCATAGTCACGCCGTCAGCGCCGTCGAGTTCGCGCCCAACGGCAAGCTGCTGGCTACCGGCAGCTTCGACTTTACACTCAAGCTCTTCGACGTGGCGACCAGCCGCGAGCTGCGCACGCTCACCGGGCACACGCACCAGGTGCTGACGCTGAATATCAGCCGCGACGGCGCCATGCTCGCTTCGGGTTCGCGAGATAACACCGTGCGGCTCTGGGACATGATCGTGCCCGACCCGGTGGCCGTGCTCGCCGGTCACGCGGGCGAAGTGCAGAGCGTCGCCCTCAACGGCGACGGCAGCCTGATCGCGTCGGGCAGCCTCGACCGGACCGTCAAGCTTTGGCAGCGGGCCGACGGTAAGCTGGTGCGATCGCTGGATGGGCATGCCGCCGAGATCGACCGCGTCGCCCTCCGCAAAGACAACCAGCAGCTTGCCAGCGGCGATCGTTCGGGCAGCGTGCGACTCTGGAACCTGGCCGATGGAGCGGCGCAAGGCGAATTGAATTCGCCCGGCGGCCCGATCACCGGACTCGCGTTTCATCCCAACAATCAGACGCTGCTCACCGCCAGCGGCGACGGCACGCTCCGCTATTGGCAGCTTCCCGCGGCGCCGCGGCCCGCGGCGGAGCTTCCCGCCGAAATCAATAGCCTCGCGGCTTCGGCCGACGGCAAACTGTTCGTCACCGGCTCGGCAGACGGCCTGGCGCGAATCCACGATGCGGCGGCCAAGCCGGTGCGGAACCTCGACGGCGCGATGGCGCCGATCACCGCCGTGGCGTTGAGCGCCGACTTGGCAACCGCCGCGGCCGGCACGAACGCCGGAGTCGTCAAACTTTGGAATACGGCCGATGGCGCCGACAAACTGTTCGTGACCGGTTCTCCAAGCCCGATTCATGCGATCGCCTTCCAACCGCAGAACCAACAGCTCGCTTCGGCCGGCGGCGACGGCATGCTCCGCGTCTGGCAACTGCCGCTGGTGGCGCCGCGGCTGTTGGAAGGCCACGCGCAGCCGGTCCGGTCCGTAGCGGTCAGCCCCAACGGCCAACTCACCGCCACAGCCAGCGCCGACAACTCCGTGCGGGTGTGGAACCTCGGCAACGCGCAGACGGCGGCCACGCTCACGGGGCATACCGCCGCGGTGCAGGCCGTGGCCTGGTCGGCTGACGGGGCGCGGTTGGTCACCGGCAGTGCCGACAAAACCGTGCGTCTTTGGAATGCGGCCGACGGCAAACAGCTCGCCCAACTCGACGGGCACGCCGCCGAAGTCCGCTCGGTAGCCTTTCGACCTGACGGCGCCCAGGTTCTTTCCGGCGCGGCCGACGGCGCCGTGACGCAATGGAACACGGCCGATAACAAAGAGGTCCGCGCGCTCGCCGGTCCCGCGGGGCCGATCGTTGGCGTGGCTTTCCTCGCGGGCGGCGCGCAGCTCGCCGCAGCGGCGGCCGATGGCAAGATGTTCGTCTTCGATGCGGCCAGCGGCGCCGCCATCCGCACCATCGAGCATGGCGGGCCGGTGACGGCCGTGGTTGCCAGTTCCGACGGATCCCTGTTGGCGTCCGCCGGCGCCGACAACGCGGTCAAGCTTTGGAAAGCGGCCGACGGCGCCGCGGCCGGCGCGATCGCCGCTCATCCGGCCGCCATCCACGCCCTCAGCTTCACCAGCGACAACCAGAAGCTGGCCACCGCCGCGGCCGACGGCGTGCTGCGGGTCTGGGACGCCGCCGGCCAACTCTGGCAATCGTTTTCGACGCCGAACGTGGCCGCCACCGCGGTCGCTTTCGCCCCAGACAAGAAGACGCTGGTCGCCGGCGGCGCCGACAATCGCGTCCGCGTGTATCAGCTCGCCGCCGTGCAGGCGATCGCGGCACATCCCGCGGGCGTAACGACACTGGCCTGGCATCCCAACGGCAGCCAGGTGCTCACCGGCGGCGCCGATAAGATCGGGCGGCTCTGGAATCTTGCCGACGGAAAGCCGCTGCGCGATCTCGCCGGACAAACGGAGGCAGTGACCGCGGTCGGGCTGGCCCGCGACGGCAGCCGGGCCGCGGCCGCCAGTGCCGACGGCGCGGTGCGCGTGTGGAATCTCAATGCACCACCGGGCAGCCAAGAAGCCGGGCCGCTCGTCTTCGCCCACGCCAAACCGGTGCGATCGCTGGCCCTCAGCGCCGACAACCTGAAGCTGGCCACCGCCTGCGACGACGGTCTCGTGCGGCTGTGGGACATCGCCAGCGGCCTGCTGCTCGAACAGTTTGCCGGGCACAAAGGGGCCGTCACCTCGCTGGGCTATGCCGCCGATAACAAGACCCTCGTCTCGTGCTCGAGCGACAAGAGCGTGCGAGTGTGGAGCGTGGCGGCGACGCGGGTGGTGGCGGCACATGTGGGGGCGATCCGTGCGCTGGCGGTTTCGCCCGACGGCTCCGCCCTGACCGCCGGCGACGACAAAATGGTGCGGCTGTGGGACGGCAACGGCAACAAATCGCGCGAGTTCGCCGGCAGCCAAGGACCGCTGTTGACGGTGACGGTACGGCCCGACTCCGGGCAACTGGCGGCCGGCGGCGCCGATCAGAAAGTGTATGTCTGGAACTACGGCGACGCCAAGCTGGTGCGGACCATCGACACGCCCGCCGCCGTGCAGACGGCCGCTTACAGCGCCGACAACCAGCTTCTGGCGTGCGGAGGGGCCGACAATCACCTGCGCGTGTTCGGCACGATGGACGGCAAGCTGGTCGAGGAATTCGTCGGCGTGGCGCCCGTCACGTCGGTCGCCTGGACGCCCGACGGCAAGATGCTGGCCGGCGCCGGCGGCAACAACTCGCTGAAGCTTTGGAAGCATGCCGCCGTCGGCCCGGTGAAGAGTTTCAACGGACACGGCGCCCAGGTTTATGCGGTGGCCATCAGTCCCGACGGGCAATCGATCGCCTCGGCCAGCGCCGACCAGACCATCCGCATCTGGAACATCGCCGCCGGCAACCAGGTGCGGCAGCTCACCGGCCACCAAGGCTCGGTCTATACGCTGGCCTACAACCACGAGGGCAATCTGTTGGTTTCCGGCGGCGCCGACATGACGGTCCGGCTCTGGGATGCGCTGGGCGGCCGCGAGCTCAATCGCCTGACCGGAACCGACGCCCCGATCTACAGCGTGGCTTTTAGCCCTGACGGACGGACCGTCGCCGCGGCCGGACTGGATAAAGTGGTCCACCTTTGGGATGTCGGCACGGGGGCAGTGAAGCTGACCCTCTCCGGGCATGCCGACCATATTTACCATCTGGCTTTCAATCCGGCCGGAACGCGGCTGCTGTCGTCGGGCTACGCCGGCAACGTCTTCGTGTGGGACCTGGCCGGCGGCAAGCAACTCTTCGCGCACAAGATGCCGGGCGTGGCGTATTTCGCTTCGTACTCGCCCGATGGTTCACGGATCGTGGTGGGCAGCGCCGATGGCAACGCGTATTTGATCGACGTGCCCGAAGCCGCCCGCTGACGGCACACGATGTGCTTCCCTCAGCGACCCAGTCCAATTCATGCCTCATTATGCTTACCCATTTCGTGCAGTTCATCCGGCGTGTCGGAAACCTGGCCGAAGCGGCAATCTAAGCGGAAATCGGGCGGGTTGGGATTGTAAAAACTGCCAACGGTGACAATGATGTCGCCCGCGGTTCGATCGGCAACAGGGAAGTTGCCCGACAAACCCAGGGAGGGAGTTATGGTCTCATTGCAGGCGGCGGTGCTGGCTCTTGCGCTTTCCAGCAGCGGCGACGTAGTCTTGCTCGATTTCTACGCCGATTGGTGCGGCCCTTGTCGCCAAATGGAGCCGGTGGTCCACCAGCTTCAGTCCGCGGGCTATCCGGTGCGAAAAGTGAACCTCGACCAGCAGCGGGAGCTGGCCTCGAAGTTTGGCGTGACCGCGATTCCGTGTTTCGTTCTCTTGGTCGATGGCCAGGAGGTGAAGCGCCTAGTGGGGCCGCGGCCGCATCGCGATCTGGAAGCGATGTTGTTGGCGGCCGGTGCCCGCGGCCGGACCACGGCCGTGACGCGCGGCCAATCGCCCGACGATCAAGCCGCGACGTCGTTTCCCAGCATTCCATCCGATTCGTTAGGCAGTCCGCCGCCGCAGGATTTGCCGCACGGAGGCCAGGTGGCCCCGCTCACCGCCGACGCCGTTGCACCCGCGTCGCCGGAGCCGCCAGTCGAGACCGATGCCATCGTGCGGAGGCTGCTGGCCGCCAGCGTCAGAGTGAAAATCGACGACGGCGGCAGCCACTCGGTCGGTTCGGGCACGATCATCGATGCCCGCGACGGTGAGGCGCTCGTCTTGACCTGCGGACACATCTTCCGCGACTCGCAAGGCAAAGGTCCGGTGACGATTGACCTGTTCGGCCCCCAGGCGCCGCAGAACGTTCCCGGCCACGTGTTGAGCTACGACCTGCAGAGCGACGTGGGGCTGATCAGCTTTCGCCCCGGCGTGGCGGTGGCGGCCGCGCGCGTGGCGCCCGCCAGCCGCGTGAGGCAGGCCAGCGCGGTCGTCAACATCGGCTGCAATCACGGCGAGAACCCGACGGCACGCGTCAGCCGCGTTACGGCCATCAACAAGTTCCTCGGCCCGCCGACCTTTTCGGTGGCCGGCCAGCCCGACCAGGGGCGAAGCGGAGGCGGCCTGTTCACGGCCGACGGGCTGTTGATCGGCGTCTGCAATGCCGCCGACCCGGCCGACAACGAGGGGCTGTATGCCGCCGTCGACCCGATCCACAAAGAGCTGGAACGCAAGGGACTGAAAGAAATGTGCCTGGAGCCGGCCGACCCGGCGTCGGGCAACGTGCTGTCGGCGGTGGCCGTCGAGCCGCCGTCGATGCCCTCTCGCATGCCGTCTCCCGGCGCCGATCGTTCCGACTCGGGCCTGCTGGCGACGAGCGAAGCGGACGTGCCGCGGGGAATGACGCCGCAAGAAGCGGCGACTTTGGCGGAGATCGGCCGGCGCAGCGAAGGCGCCGAGGTGATTTGCATCGTGCGATCGCTCAGCGACCCGCGGGCCAAGAGCGAGATCATCGTGCTCGACCGGGCGTCGGGCGAGTTCATCAAGCAGCTTGCCAGCGAGCGGCGCGTGCAAGCCGCCAGGCACCTGACCTCGGCGAAGCTCCGACAACCGCTGCTGAAAATACCTGGGGCGCCAGCGACGGCACTGGGCACGCGCCCCGGTTCGCCGCTTCGCCAGTCCGCCGTGGCCCGACGGGGTTCTGAAACGAACTGATTTGAGCGGGCCGCAACGTCACCCGAGCTGGGCCAGGCCGATCGTGGCCGCTTTCTTCTGGGCCGCGGCGGCGTCGCTTTGGGCGATCGCCTCGTAAATCCTCTTGGCCGCCTCTTTTTGCCCGGCGCCCGCCAGCCGCGCGGCCAGACGCACACGGGCTTTCGTCGCCCGTAACTGAGCGCGCGGGCCGGGCTGCTGGGCCAGCGCGGCGATGAGCGGGTCGGCCGTGGCGTCGCTGTGGCCGGCCAAAGCTTCGGCGGCGGCCAGGCGGATCTCCGGATCGCCGTCGCCGGCGCAGGCCTTGAGCACGTCGACGACTTGCGATCCGCTGCGCCGGCCCAAGGCGTTGATCGCGCCGATGCGGAACTCGACACCCACCGCGTTGAGCGCCGCGTCGGCCAGCGCGTCGGTCGCCGCTTGGCAAGTCATGCGGTCGAGCGCAACACGGGCCATTTCACGGGCGTCGAAGTCGTTGAGCGTCTCCTTCAGGCCGGGCACTTCCCGATCGCCCCCCACCTCGCCGAGCGCGCGGGCCAGCTCGCCCCGCGCTTTGGCGGAGTACTTCGGGGCGTCGCCCTTTTCGTTCTTGGCGGTCTCGGCTTTTGCCAGCGCGGCGGCCAGTTCCGCCCGCTCGCCGGCTTCGCCCGGTGCTCCGGCCGTCGCCGCCATGTCGGCCAGCGCCCGCTTGGCACGATACACCGTCGGCTGGTCGTTGGAATTCAATTGATCGGCTAATTCTTGAACGGATGGCATTGTATGTGTCCTTATGCAGATTGCGGTCTCGGGTTTGGTCGTGCCGATGGCGGGCCGGCGCTCGCAAGCTCGCTGGTCCCACCCTACGCCCCCTCATGCCTCATCTCTCATCCCTTACAAGTGCCACGGGGCGCGCATCGGCCTGCTGGCAAGAAGATTCGCCTGCTCGTCGCCGACGAACTGCTCCTTGTCGGGATCCCAATTGAGCTCGCGGCCCAGCTTGATGGCGATGTTGCCCAAGTGGCAGACCGTCACCGAACGATAGCCGATCTCCACGTCGCAAATCGGCCGCTCGCGGCTTGCGATGCAGTCCAGCCAGTTCTCATGGTGGTCGCGGCTGACATACAACTTGGTCTGGAACGAGTCGGGACTGAACTCTCTGACCAACGCGTTGTAGTCCTTCCAGTTCTTGTCGCCGAGCTGCATCTCGATGCGGCCGCGGCTGACAAACACCCAGCCGTCGCCGCCCGTGAACTTGATGCCGTTCTCGCCGCCGCTGTGGCAGGTGAGCGCCACGCCGTTGGCATAGGTATAGTCGACGTCGAACGTGCCCGGCACGTCGTGCGGCCCGTTTTGATGATACTTGCCGGTTCCCTTGATCTTCACCGGCCCGGAACCGTCGGCGCCAATGCCCCATTGAGCGATGTCGTTGTGGTGGGCGCCCCAGTCGGTCATCTTGCCGCCCGAATAATCGGAGAACCAGCGGAACTGGTAGTGGCAGCGGTTGGGGCTGTAGTCGGCGTACGGGGCCGGTCCCAGCCAGAAGTTCCAATCGAGTTCGGGTGGCGGCGTGGTCGGCGCTTGCCACGAGCCGGAATCGATGTCGCCGATGTGCGTGTCGACGCGCTGCAGCCTGCCGATCTTGCCGTTGCGCACCAGCTCGCAGGCCAGGCGGAAGCGGTTGTCGCTGCGCTGCTGGCTGCCGGTCTGAAACACGGTGCCATAGCGGCGGGCCGTCTCGACCATCTTCTTGCCTTCGTCGATGGTGAGCGTGAGCGGCTTCTCGCAATAAACATCCTTGCCCGACTCCATGGCGTAGATCGAAGTCAGCGCGTGCCAGTGGTCGGGCACGGCGATCAGCACGGCGTCGATGTCGGAGCGGTCGCAGAGGTCGCGGAAGTCTTTATGGATGGCGACGCGGCGGCCGGTCTTTTCCAGGGCGATCTTGGCGGCTTCTTCGCGGTGGTTGCGGTCGACGTCGCACACCGCCGCGACTTCGATCCGCTTGTTCGGCAGCAGCTTGTTGGCCAGGTGGTGGCGGCGGCCGAGGTCGCCGGTGCCGATGGAGCCGACGACCACGCGGTCGCTGGGCGCCGGCCGGTCGTCTTTGGCGAAGACGGTGGCGGGCACAATGGTGGGCGCCGTCGCGAGGGCGGCCGTGGTTTTCAGGAATTGTCGACGGTGGCTGCCTGGTCGGTTGGGCACGGGCAATCTCCCTTTCTTGCGGGGTCGGGCGTGTGAGCGAGGCGCCGTCCGGCAATGACCGCGGCGCCGTGGTGAAATTGTCGCCTGCCGCGCAGACAATTTCAAGAAGCCGGCGGGCAGAGCACATCGCGGCTTCACTACTTGGCCCCGTCCACAACTGCGGTTTTGTCGGCACTCACCCCGTTCCCGGTTTGTTCTCATTCTTCGCCGTTATCGGCCTGCTTCATCGGACGAGGCGGATCGAAAACCGTAACCTTTGCCCGGCTGACAAACAACGTGGGGCTGCGCCAGCCCGCGTCCTTGGCGGTTAGCTCGTAGTCCACAGTACCAACGGGGGCCGCATCGCGAGGGAGTTCGCCTGGCGGCTGTCCATTGTTGAATTGGTCCGGCTTATTCTCATCCGTTGCCATGATCCACCTCAGCCTCGAAATACTGCCGTCACCTTCTCGCAAATCAGCAACGCCTTGCAGTGCGGCAGGGGTTTGCCGGCATCGGAATGGTCGCCCGGATTCGGTTTTGGCATGAATCGCTAACTCCACAAATTCCGGTCGAGCATGCGGTAGTTGATCGCCTCGTTGATGTGGACGGGGCGAATCGCGTCGCTGCGGTCGAGATCGGCGATGGTGCGGGCCACGCGCAACACCTTGTCGTGAGCGCGGGCCGAAAGGCCCAGCTCGTTCACACTGGCCCGCAACAGATTCAGGCTCTCGTCGTCGAGCTTGCAGAACTGCCGCACCTGCCGCGACGACATCTTGGCGTTCAGCCGCGCTCGCGTGCCGGCGAAACGCTGGGCTTCGAGCACGCGGGCGGCCAGCACCTGCTCGCGCATCTGCAAGCTGGTCGTGCCGGGGCTGCCGCTGGCCAGTTCGCGGAAGGGCACCGCCGGCACTTCCAGGTGAATGTCGATGCGGTCCAACAGCGGCCCGCTGATCTTGGCCATGTATTTCTCGACCTGCGGCGGACTGCAATGGCAGCTCCGCCGCGGGTCGTTGCGATAACCGCACGGGCAGGGATTGAGCGCCGCGATCAAAATGAAATTGGCCGGAAACGTCGTGCTGGCCAAGGCCCGGCTGATCGTCACCGTGCCGTCTTCCAGCGGCTGACGCAGAACCTCCAAAGTGCGGCGATTGAACTCAGGCAGTTCGTCGAGAAACAATACGCCGTTGTGCGAGAGCGAGATTTCGCCCGGTGTGGGCGTCGATCCGCCGCCGACCAGCCCGGCGTCGCTGATGGTGTGGTGCGGGCTGCGATAGGGCCGAGTGGCCAACAGCGGCTGACCGGCCGGCAACAGGCCCATCGCGCTGTAAATGCGGGTCGTCTCGATCGATTCGGCGGCCGTCAAGTCGGGCAAGATCGTCGGCAGCCGCTTGGCGAGCATGGTCTTGCCCGACCCCGGCGGACCGATCATGAGCAAATTGTGGCCACCCGCGGCCGCGATCACAATGGCCCGCTTGGCCATTTCCTGGCCTTTCACGTCGGCAAAGTCGACCTCGTAGCGCGAGAACGCCTGGAACCACTCGTCGACCCGCGGCGGCGTCGGCTCGATGTCGATCTGCCCGGACAGAAAGGCGGTGGCCTGGGCCAGGCTGGAGACGGCGATGACTTCGACGCCGGCTACCACGGCCGCCTCGCCCGCGTTTTCGCGGGGCACGATGATTCCACGAAGGTGTTTCTCGTTGGTGGCGGCAATGGCCATCGACAGAGCCCCCTTGGTGGGCCGCATGGTGCCGTCGAGCGCCAACTCGCCGACCACGGCATACTGGTCGAACTTTTCCGAGACAAGCTGCCCGCTGCCGGCCAGAATGCCCAGCGTAATCGGCAAATCGAACGAAGCAGCCTGTTTGGGCAAGTCGGCCGGGGCGAGATTGATCACCACCCGGTTCTGTGGACGGATAAAGCCCGAATTGACCAAGGCCCGTTCGACGCGATGAGTGCATTCCTTGACGGCCGCTTCCGGCAGGCCGACCAACACGGTTTTAGGCAAGGCGCCGTCGGAGACGTCGACTTCAACCTCGACGGGCAAAGCTTCGATACCCAACAACGAAAAAGTGCGAAGGCGTGCTAGCATCGGACGGATCCGGCGGTGTGTTGGCAGAAATGGCGGGACAGAACTGCTCAAAGCGTCATTGTGCAGGGGAGAATCCGCCGCCGCAAGCAGCCGGGCATCGCCAGTAACCGGCGGCCGGGCATCGCCCACTAATGACGGGCCAACCGCGGTTTTCAGCCCTGCCGCGGCAGGAAAAAGTAATTTTAAGAGGCAAAATCCGGATTCCTGCGAAACACTCTCCGCCGGCCCTGGGTTAGATGGAAGGCGGCGATATTCGTCGCAAGAGAACGACAGAGGTTTCGGGCGTCGGTGAGGAACCATGGGTGCCCGTGCGAGAACAGGCGACGTGAGTGGCCGGCGCGCCACGACGGAACAGAGAAGAGTATGATCAACAAGACTTCGGCGATGGTCGCCCGCGACTATCAACTTGAAGCCAGCTTCGGTGCGGTCCGCCAAAAGCTTTTATCGGCGGAACTCGGCGACCGCTGGCAGGAAGCTTTGGCGTATTGGGCGCGGACCACCGACCGCCATTTGCCGATCGCGCTGATGCAGCAATGCTTGCGCACGATTGTGGATACGCCGTTTTCCAAGCTCGCCGCCACGCCGGGCATCGGACCGAAAAAACTGAACTCGCTGATCATGCTCCTGGAGCGCGCGGCAACGGGCGAATCCGCGGGTGGTGCCGCGGCCGGGGAGGCACCCGTTGCGGTGCCGCGTTCGGAACACAACGGCGACGGCAGCTCGTGCGACGTCTCGGAAGCGGTCTGGCGCCAGTGGCGCGCGAGCCTCCAGCAACACGGACTCGGCCGCGAAATGCTGGGGCGTTTTGCCGCCAGCCTGCAACAGCTTCCACGGGCCATGTGGCAAAAGCGGCTCGACTTTTACCTGCCGCTGTCGCTCGACGAAATCCGATGTCTCAAGGCCTATGGCGAAAAGCGCGTCGCCGCACTGGTCGAAATCTTCGGCGATCTACACCGAATCATCGACACTTTCCAAGGCTGTCCCCATATTGCCGTGCGCGTCGAGCCGCGGTTGGCGGCCCGGTTAGACGATTGGTGCAAACGACAGTTGTGCAGTGAGTCACGGCCCGACGAGGCCGCCGTCAAGCGAGCGCTCCTCGAACCGCTCGTCGAGCAAATCTCCATAGACTTGGGCGATGACGCGGCGGGGATCGTCCGCGCACGCTTGTCCGGCGCCGGACTCAAGATGCAGCAAATCGCTCGCCAATTTGGATTGACCCGCGGCCGTGCCTATGAAGTCTTATCGGAAGCAGCCACCGTGATCTGGATCCGCTGGCCGCAAGGGCACGAGCGTGTGACGAAGTTGCACCGGCACCTGGCCGCTTCCGCGGCGCAGGGTGCCGCCCTGTCGCCAGTGGAATCGCTCCTCAACCTGCTCTTCTCGCAACGCCCTCGCGAGTTCGAGACGGAACTGGCGCCCCCGCTCGGCCTGCCGTTGACGGGTTATAACTCCCTGTCGCCGGCAGCCGTGGGTGCCGCTCAAGACGGCTTATTCGCCCTGGCCCAAATCGAACGCTGAAATCTTGCCCTCGCGGTCGATCTGGAACACGGCTTTGGCACGCGGGTCGGCGACCAACAGCTTGTCGTCCTGCCAAGCCAACCCGACTGGGTTAACCAGCGGCCCGCCCGCCGCCCATTTTTCCGGCTTTCCCTCGCGCGGCACCTTCCATACGGCCTTGGCGTAACCGTCGGAGACAAACGCCGTGCCTTCGCCGTCGATCATCACCGCGTGCGGAAACTCGAAGGCACGTCCCGGCACGACGACTTCGACCTTCTTCTTCGCGTCGACTCTCAGCAGGGCGTCGGTGCCTCGCGAAACAACCCACAGCCGTCCATCGGCGTCGAGGCAGATGCCCGACGGCGCCGCCACATCGGCGTACTTCTCCGTATGTGGCTTCTCGCCCGAAAGAGTCACCTTCCAGATGCGGTGGACCTCCAGGTCGGAAACCAGCAGGTCGCCGTCGGCCGTGACGGCGATTCCCATGGGTATGCCGATGGTGCCGTCGGTCAACGGTTCGGGCTTGCCATCGGCGGTGAAGCGATAAACTTCCCGCGTGGCGCTGTCGCCGACGTAAAGCCGGCCCTCGCCGTCGACCGCCAGACATCGCGGCGCGTTCAGCGGTGTGCGAAATTGCTTGCTGGCCTGGAAGTAGACGCTCAGTTTGCCGCCCGCCGATTTCCATACGCCCGGCAGGTTCCGGTCGGCCAGGTAAACTGTGTCGCCATGAACTGCGATGGCCAGCGGATACTGCAAGTCGGCGGCGCGCGCCGTCGCCAGTTCCAACAGCGGAAACGAGAACGCCGACACGAGAAGCACGCGCCGGAATAGAACGGTCAACAATCGAGTCATTTCGTTAGCCAATCCAAAATCCAAAATCCAAAATCAGGGCCGGTGCCAGAACAGGGTGGGGTCTTGAGTGCGGGTCTGATACGTTCGCAGATAGTTTCGATAACGCGGCAGGTCATGGATGCTGTCTTCGGCGGTATACGGGTATCCGGTCAGATCGCCAAAGGGAAGTGGTTCGACTGTTTCGCCATAGATTGTGTTCAAATCGCAGTCTTTGTCCCAGCCGACGTTGTAAAGCAGGAAATCGCGTTTCCAGCCGGCCGGTAACGGCGTTTGCGGCACGGCGAACCGCAAGCTCAATTCGTCGCCGGCGCCGAGCACGACCAACATGTCGTCGCGGGCGGCGAGCAACTCAGACACGTCGCCGTATCGCGTAAAATGCCCGCGCATGGCGGGCCATTTCGGACCAACGCTGACCTGCTCGTAGTCGTATTTTTCCGGGCCATGGTTTTCGCCCGGAGTGCGTCGCGAGAACCCGCGGTAATGCAGGTTGGCGGCCAGCAGGTCGAGAGGCGTTAAGCGGAACTCCGCGGGTGGCTCGTCGACGGTGAGGAACGCTTCGTCCCAGTAAAACTCCATGTTGGTCGCAATCCGCAAACGGTAGTCGTCGGTCAAGAACGCGTCGCTCAAATCGACGGCAATCGTCTTTGTTTTTCCGCCGGGAAAACCAAGGTAAGGCCGCACCTGCCGCCACTGGCCATCGGCATCGGGCACCCACAACGAGGGCGGGGCCGCGGGCTTGAGGCCGGGGTTTTGCGAAATGGCCACGTTCATCGACGTGCCGCTCGGAAAAATCCAGCCGGTAAGAAACAGCGTAACCTGGCGCGGGTTGTCGAGCTTGCCGAAATCGAGCTCCACGAAGTGGTCCTCGGTGTAGCCGAAAGCCAGACGGCGGTCGAAGGCTTTGACGTACTTCCCGTCGCGCCGATGGATGGCGTCGAGCACGTCGCGGCCGCGTTGGTCGCGGGCAGCCACCGGCCGCCGCGGCCCGCGCACGGTGTGTACCTTGAATTCGGCGATCTCCGCGGGACCGACCTTTTCGTTGGAATAAACGTCCACGTCGGCCGGGTGATCGACCGCGATCAACCGCACCTGGTCGAAATACACGGCTTCCCAAAGTTCTTCGGTGATCGCCAGCGGGTAGCAGCGGTCGCGCGGTTGCAGCTTGTCGCCTTCGACCCGCAAATACTCCCACGACCGCGACGGCGCCGCTTGCCCTTCACCGAGCAGCAGCCCCAGCGGCGCCGACCAGAGGCAATCGGTATAGAACTCGAAACGCTCGCCGCTCCAGGTGTAGAGATAGGGGCATGAGCCGAGCAACACTTGCTCGTCGCAAATCACCACCTTGGCCGCGGGTTCGACAATGTTTTGGGGAACGCCCGTGGTCCAGACGACTCGCAGCGAGTCGGCTTGCCGCTGTTCGCCGAGGCCAAAGTGCGTCTTGCCGGCCGTTACCAGTTTGCGCTGAAAGCGATTGTCGCTGCGCAGTTCGATGAGGCTGCCGATGCCGTAATGGTTGCTGCGGAAGCTGAGCGATTGCGCGTCGACGACGCCGGCGCGCAGCTCGACGTCGAGCCAGGCGTTGGCGTTGCCTCCCTCGTTGGAGTAAAGCGCCACGCGGCCCGTTTCGGCCACAGCCAGGTCTTCGTCACCGTCGCCGTCCAGGTCGCCCGTGCGGCAAGCGCGGATGTTTTGCAGCGCCGCGACGAACAACGGCGGCATCGCGGCCAGCTCGCCCGATTCGGTTCCGCGAAAGAACTCGATGGCTTGCTTGCTCCAGGCCACCAGATCCAAGTACCCGTCGTTGTCAAAGTCCCAGGTGACAAGTCCATCGCAACCTTGGCCCGACACTTGTTGACTTGAGCCTGCGGCCACGACGCCCGAAGGGCTGACGGCGGTGTGCAGCAGCGTGCTGCCGCTTTGCCCTGCGGCCATCAGGTTCCACGAACCGCTTCCAGCGGAGTCGAACGGCGTCACGGCTTTGGCACTATTCAACGCCTCGAAGCCGGCGTCGAACGGGCGCCAGCGAAATTGTCCGTGCCGCAAGTTCTCCAGGTAGCCGGCGGGGTTGCCCGACGCATTTGCGACAATCAGATCGAGATCGATATCACGGTCCCAGTCGATGGCCACGAGTGCCGTAGGCTGCTCGTCGCGCGGAGGCAGTTGACTGCCCGCGGTGATCTCGCTGAACGTCATGTCGCCGCGGTTCGACCAGAGGTGCAAGCCGTCGGCCGCGGCCACGGCGAGATCGAGGTCGCCGTCGTGATAGAAATCGGCCGCGACGGCCGCCATCACCTGCGAGACTTCGCTCAGCTCAGCCGACTGCGGCACTTCGTCGAGCGAGCGCGCCTGGTCGTCGTTGAGCGTATTGCGCAGAAAGCGGATGCCGGCCGTTCCGTAGACCACGAGGTCGAGATCGGCGCGGTGGCAGGGGGCGTCGGGGGCTTTCGTCGCGGCCGGTTCTTCCGTCGCCCCGCCTTTCTGCTCTGCCGCAGCCGCGTGTTGGCGTTGCTGCGCCTGGCGATGCGCTTCGGTGCCTGGTTGCTGCGGATCGTCGCGGTCGAGATCGACCGCCAGCAATCGCTCAAAACCGCCGGACAGCGAGAAATCGGCAATGCGTCTCCAGCCGGTCCCGCGGCCGTTATGGCGGGCATAGACTTCCACGCCCGCGTCGCGGAGCACGATCACGTCCAGCCGCTCGTCCAGGTCGAAATCGGCCAGGGCAAGGTCCTGAACGCCGACCAGCACGGGAAGCTGTTCCGCGGCCGGCAGCTCGATCAACTTGACGTTGGATGATTCGCCAGGTGCGGCCTCTGTGGGGCGCGTCGGGCAGGCCGTTTGAAAGTCGTGGAGCACATATTCCAGCGGATGACGTTCCACGCGGCGGAGGTCGCTCAGCGTCCAGGGATCCGGTCGAGTGACGCTGACGAACTGGCGGACTAAGCGCTGCGCGCGCGGCCAATCGGCCTGCTTGGCGGCATCCTTCACCTGCTCCAGCCAGGCCAGCGGATCGGCGATGAATCCGTTGCTCAGCGCGGCGACGTTGGCCACCAGGCCGGGCATGTGGCTCAGCGACGAACGCAACGCATCGGCGGTCTGGTTCACGTTCATGTCTTTGGCGGTGGCCTCGCTTTCCAACCAACTCAACTGTAGCGCCAGGTTGTCGGGCGCCGCCTGGTAGGCCCGGACCAGGGCGGCCGGTGCTGCTTCCTGTGCCGTTTCGTCGGGCGACGCCTTGAGGAAGGAGAACAGGTCATACCAGAGCGTGGCGTCGTCGGGGTTGAGTTCGGCTGCCCGGCTTAGCTCCGAGCGTGCCCGTGACGGGTCTCCGGTGAGCGCCGCGATTTTGCCGGCCAGAAGATGGGAGACCGGCGAGCTATCGTCCGCGGCGACGAGGGCCTGCGCCGCCGCGCGGGCTCTTCCGGCCACGTCGGCCTTCATCGCCGGTTCGGCAACCGTTTGAAGCTGCAGCAAACGTGTGATCGCCAGATTGCGAGCGGCCAGCGGATCGCCCGGCCTGGCTTGAGCGAGCTCCTCAAACAGGGTGGCCGCTTCGGGCAGCTTGTTGGGCCGGTGCGGGGCCAGCGGACCGTTTTCCAGATAACCCACCGCGACGTTCTTTTTCGATTCGAGCCGTTCGCATTCCTGGGGCGATAGATCGTTGCGGAACGAGAAGTACGCCACGGCCACCACCAGCAGACAAATCGCGGCCACGATGGCCAGCATTGTCTTCCAGTTCGCGCGGCGCGTGCGTGGAGCAGGAGCGTCAGCGGGTTGCGACATCGGGCAGGCGGATAAACGAGCGACGAATGATCGGGGCAAAAATAGATAACCGCGATTGTAACCGCCCCGCGGTGCGAGTTCCATGCACTACGGCGCCAAGCCCAGGTCTGTAACCGCTTCCGGCGAGTGGTACACTAACCAGCGGCAAATCGGCTCACCTGGCCCGTTCGACCGTGTCAATGAGTCGCACCGGGCAAGTTGTTTTTTTGGCTTTTCGAGACCTCCATAAAGAAGGCGTAGACTATGTTGCGAAGTAAGAGCGTGGTGGGAGCGTTGACACTGGTATTGATGGCGTCGCTGGTCTCGGCCCAGGACCAACCGGGTCGCGGGCGGCGGGGAGGAGGGGGTTTCGGCGGTCGGGGCATGATGGGTTCTCCTGCGGCGCTGTTGCGCATGCCCGAAGTCCGAAAGGAACTGAACCTGACGGAGGAGCAGAACAAGGAAATCGACCAGGCGCTGCAACAGGCGACTCCGGGCGGAGGCTTCGCCGGTTTTCAGGATCTCAGCCAGGAAGAGCGTGAGAAGCGCATGGAAGAGATGCGCAAAAGGATGGACGAGGCGACCGCCGCGGTGAAGAAAGTGCTCACGCCGGAGCAAACCAAGCGGCTCGATCAGTTGTCATTGCAGCTTCAAGGACCGGCCGCGCTGAGTCGTCCTGAGGTCGCCAAGCAGGTCGGGCTGAGCAAAGAGCAGCAAGACAAGATCAGCAAGATCGAGGAAGGCACACGCCCGCAAGGTGGCCGCAACTTCCGCGAAATGTCCGACGAAGAGCGGCAGAAGGCTTTCACGGAAATGCGCGAGCGTCAGGAAAAGGCGCAAACCGAAATCCTGGCGGTGCTGACCAGCGAGCAGAAGACGAAGTGGTCCGAGATGAAAGGCAAGGAGTTCACCTTCCCGCAGTTCGGCGGACCGGGCGGCGGACGTCCGGGCGGAGCCGGTGGGCCTGGCGGCGGCCAGCGTCAGCGGCCGGCGACCAAAGAGCGCAGCGAATAGCCGGTTTGCCCAGCGGCGGCCAGGTGGATGATTTCATCCACCTGGCCAAAGGGGCGGATTGGATATCGGGCTTCTCTCCGCTACAGCGGCACGAGCTCGATGACCACGAGCTCCGGGCGACACAAAAACCGCAGCCGCGGCGCGGCACCGCGCTCCATACCCACGCCGCGTGAGACAATGAGCGTTCGTCCGCCGGCAGGCTGTGTGACGCCAACGGCCGCAATCCATACAAAGGCCACAAAGCCGAACAGTCCGTATGCCAATAGCCGCAGCGCGCCGAAGCGATCTTCAGCCAAACAGACCGCCAGCAAGACGGCTGCAGCCCCGACAGCCAGCGTGGTCAAGAACCACGACCGCGGCCGCCCATTGCGCCGCGCACTCCACAGCGCCGTCGCCGTGATGATCGCCATGACGCCGTTGAAAAGTGCCGTTGAGAACACGCGGTCAGTCCTTGCCGAATTGCTTTAAGGCCGCCAGCACCTGCTCGTCGTGCCCGTCGACGGAGACGCGTTTCCAGACCTTGCGGACCACGCCCTGGGCGTCGATCAAGAAGGTCGAGCGCTGCACGCCCCACGACTTCTTGCCGTACATGTTCTTCTCTTGCCAGGCGCCGTATTTCTCCGCCACCTGGTGATCGACATCGGCCAAGAGCGGAAAGTTGAGCTGATGCTTGTCGCGGAATTTCACGTGACTGGCCACGTCGTCGGTGCTGACGCCGAAGACCTTCGCCCCCAGCTTCAATAACTCCTGCTGGCGGTCGCGGAAGGCGCACGCCTCGCGGGTGCAGCCGGGCGTATCGTCGCGCGGATAAAAATAGAGCACCACGGGGCTGCCGCGTAGGTCTTTCAGTTTGACCTTTTTGCCGTCATCGGCTGGCAGCGTGAAATCCGGCGCCGCCTTGCCTTCTTCGATCCAGGTGTTCAAGGGTGTTTCTCCTCGTGGCTGGTTTTGGATGAACCAAAAAGCTGGCATGCCTGTCCTGGCTGTGTAGAATAGCAGGCGGGCAACTTCCCAGTCTATTATGAAAGGACATCTGTGGCGATTTCCACCATCGGCCGGTACTCGCAAGCCGCATCGTCGGGACGTTCCATGGAGCTTGCCAAGGCGGCAGCCCGTGTGGCCGCGGAAAATCGCGGTCGAGACATCGTGATCTTGGATATGCGGGAAGTCACGCCCGTCTTCGACTACTTTGTGTTGGCCACCGGCAGCAGCCGCCGCCAACTGCACGCGATGAGTGAGGAGATTGACCACAAGCTGGAAGATGAGATGGGCGACCACCGGCTGGGCCTCGAAGGCTATCAAGACAGCCGTTGGATTCTGCTCGATTACGGCGACGTGGTGATCCACTTGTTCGAGGCCGAAGCCCGCGAATATTACGGGCTGGAAGACCTGTGGTGCGACGCCAAGCGGGTCCCGGTCGATCTGCCGGAATCCGGCGCGGTGAGCAAGCCGCATTTGGCCTCGTAGGCGCCCGCGGCGCGGTTATACTTGGGCGCCATCCGGCCCTTTGCCAGCAGCTTTAGCTGGTGGTTGGTGGCAAATCTTCGCACCTCGATAATGAACGTCCTCGCTCTCATCCGCTCTCGCTTCGCTGCCGCGCTGGCGCCCGTGGCCCAGGGCGACGAGATCGCCGGGCTGACCGACATGGTGCGGCCCAGCCAGGATGCCAAGTTCGGCGATTATCAGGCCAACTGCGCCATGCCGCTGGGCAAACGCCTCGGCGTGCCGCCGCGCGACATCGCTCAGCAAATCGTCGATCGGCTTCAGTGGGACGACCTCGGCGAGCGCCCGGAAATCGCCGGTCCCGGTTTCATCAACCTGCGGCTGAGCAAGGACTGGCTGGCCCGCCAACTCGCGCTGGCCGCCTTTGACGACCGCTTGGGCGTGGCCAAAGTCGAGCGGCCGCGCACCTTCGTGGTCGACTATTCCGCCCCTAACGTCGCCAAGCCGATGCACGTCGGGCACATTCGTTCCACCGTCATCGGCGACAGCCTCTATCGCACGCTCAGGTTCGCCGGGCACCGGGTGATCGGCGACAACCACATCGGCGACTGGGGCACGCAATTCGGCATGATCATCTACGGCTTCCGCCATTTTCGCGATGACGCCGCATATCGGGCCAATCCGGTGGACGAGTTGGGCCGGCTCTATCGGCTGGTACACACGCTGGCCGACTACCACGAGGGCCGCAAAAAACTGACCGGAATGCTCGAACAAGTCGTTCGCGATCAGCAGGCGCTGGAGCGTCACGCGGCCCAGGCGGTTGCCGGCGATCCGAAGGCCGAGAAAAAAGCGAACAAAGACCTGAAGCGGCTCGAAAAGGAGCTGGCAGAGTCGCGGCAAGCGGCCAAAACGCTGGAAGCGAAGCAGGCGGCCATTGAAAACGACCCGCGGCTCGCAAGGCTGGCCGCCGAGCGCCGAGACATCGCCGCCGCCGTGCTCGCCGAAACCGCCAAGCTGCACGCGGGCGACGAAGAAAACCTGCGGCTTTGGCGGGAGTTTATGCCTCCCTGCACGCAGGCCATCGAGCAAATCTATCGGCGGCTGGGCGTAACGTTCGACTACACGCTGGGCGAGAGCTTTTATCACGACCGGCTGGCCGCAGTCGTCGATGAGCTGCGCCGCCGGGGCATCGCGCGCGAAAGCGAAGGGGCCGTATGCATCTTTTTCGACGACATGGCCGTGCCCATGATCGTGCAGAAACGCGACGGCGCCTTCCTCTACGCCACATCCGATTTGGCGACGATCCAATATCGCATGCAGCATTGGTCGCCCGACGCCATGTTGTACGTCGTCGATCACCGCCAAAGCGACCACTTCCGGCAATTGTTTGCCGCCGCGCGGAAATGGGGCTATGAGAGAGTCGAATTCCAGCACATCAGCTTCGGCACCGTGCTTGGCTCCGATGGCCGGCCCTTTAAGACGCGTTCCGGCGACACGGTGGGCCTGATGGGCCTGCTCGACGATGCGGTGGCCCACGCTTACAAGGTGGTCTGCGAGGTCGATGAGCAAAAGCCGCAGGGGAGCGAGTTGTCGGAAGACGAGCGGCGTCGCGTGGCCGAGGTCGTAGGGCTCTCGGCGATCAAGTATGCCGATCTCTCGCAGAACCGCACCAGCGACTATGAATTCAGCTTCGAAAAGATGGTGGCCTTGAAGGGCAACACCGCCACGTACATGCAATATGCTTATGCCCGCGTGCTGAGCATCTTTCGCCGCGGCGGCGTCGACGTCGACGATCTGCGTACTCGGCGGCCGGCCGTCTTGCTCGATCGGCCGGCGGAACGGGCACTGGGCCTGGAGTTGCTGCGGTTCTCCGAAGCGATCGACTTCACGCTGGCCGATTACCGGCCGAACCAGTTGACGTCCTACCTGTTCGATCTGGCGAACCGATTTTCGACGTTCTTCGAGGAATGCCCGGTCTTGAAGGCCGAGTCGCCCGAGTTGCGTGACAGCCGGCTCTTGCTTTGCGATCTGACCGCCCGCACCATCCAGCAGGGGCTGGATCTGCTGGGCATCGAGGTTGTGGGAAAGATGTGACCGTGCTGGGTGGCTGGTGCAGAGCCGCGCCGGGTGGGCAGTTCCGCGCAAAACGCACCGCCGCGGCGATGCCCCGTTAGCGCCACCACCGGGGCATCGCTGGCTGGGGGAATAAAACCGTCGCTTTTGCACGATTCTAATCGGGGTGCCTGTCCGGGCAAACTTGTTGATTGGCACCGCGGCGCATAAAATGGGATTGCTGGCAACGTCTCTCAACCCTCCTCGCTTTCGCCGGAGTTTTTATGCTCGATTTCCGGCCCAAAGGCGGCCGAACCACGAACTATTTCGGCCGCTACGAGCAGCGGAAGCTGCTGCTCTTGGTGCTGAGCGTCGGCATGGTGCTGTTTCTGATCGAGGAAGCGGCCAACCCTCAGCGCTGGCTGTGGCTGTGGCAGGCCGCGGGGCAACAAGCCGCGCCCGCCAACGACAAGCCGCATCGCTTGGCCCAAGTGGAACAACCGCCCGAGCTTCGCCGCAAGTTGGCGCATGACGAATTCGTCGCCGAGGGTGAGGCCAAGGAGACGATTCCGGCCGACAAGAAGTTCTTTCCAGGCGTAGAACCTGAATTGCTGGCCCGCGTTCGCGACGACACCGTTTTTCGCGGCGCGGAATCCGACGCTTTTTATCACTTGCTGAAGATCCTCGACGAAACCAGCGAAGACGACCTGCAACAGGCGTCGATCGGGCCGGTCAGCTTCACGCAACTCTTCACGCAACCCAAAGAGTATCGCGGCGACCTCGTGACGGTCAGCGGCAGCGTGCGGCGGGTGCTCGAAAAAGACGCTCCCCAAAACGACTACGGCATCGCCCGATACTATCAGGTCGTGATCGAGCCCGACGATCGCGCCTATCCGGTGGTGATCTATTCGCTCGGTTTGCCGGACGCTTTTCCACGCGGCGAAAATCTGAATGAGACCGTCCGCGTCAACGGCTTCTTTTATAAGAGGTTGGCCGGCCTATCGGCAAAAAAGGAGATCATGACCTGGCCGCTGTTGGTCAGCAAAACCCTGCACTGGCAGCCGGTCGTGGCGGCGGCGCCCGTCGCCGACGAAAAGGCCCATTTCAAGAACCTGGCGAGCGGCCTTGCGCTGGCCATATTGGCCAGCCTGGCAGTGATGCTGTTCTTGTTCATCGGTATGCTTCGCAAGACGCGATTTGTGATGCCGCACGCACGGCCCGACCAGCTCGACGGGTTGGCTGACCGCGAAGTCGCGCCCGACGTGCGACAGCGGTTGGCGGAGCTTGCCCGGCAGGAGCAGCCGTAAGCTGATGTGCTGGATGACGAGCGCAGTTCGCCTTCACGCCGCCAACGAACGTAGGCTGCAGTATCGCTTGGCGTGGTGGCTGGCGTTCTGCGGTTTGCTGCTGTGCTGCGGTGCCGCTCGTGGAGCGGGAATCGACGATTCGCCGCCGACCCTTGCTTCGTCGCGCGACATGCTCAAGTTGCTGGGCGTGCTCGACCGGCTCGATTCGATCAGCGACGACGCCGATTTTCCGCCGCAGGGCGATGAGCTGCTCTGGCGGATGCTGTATGCGGTGCGGCGGTTTTCGCTGCTCGATCTCCACCGCTGGAAGCAAGACGTGTCGCCGGAGAAAGTCGAGCGCGATCCGGGCCAGATGCGGGGCGCGGTGGTGGCCTGGCGCGGCAGCGTGACGCGCGTGACGGTCGAAGAGCTGCCGGCGGAAGCCGCCGAGCGATTCGATCTGCCCCGTTACTATCGGTGCGAGCTGGCGATCGCGGAAGGCAGTCCGCCGGTGGTGGTCTACTCTTTGGCGGTTCCGCGAGCGTGGCACATCGACGGACCGCTCCATGCCAGGGCTGAAGTGCGCGGTCTGTTGGTGCGGCTGACGGCCAGCGAGCGTTCCCCGGTCGTGGTGGCGCGGCGCTTGGCCTGGTATCCGGAGACGGTGCTCGGCGACCTGGACATGGACGTGGGCTTGTTCGACGAGCTAAGTCCGCGGCCCGAGTGGACCGATGACGACCGCGAGTGCTTCTATCAGTTGTTGGCCGCGGCCGGCAGGGCTGGTGCCAGGCAACTCGCGCGAGCGGTGCCCAAGAATGGGCGAAACGCGCCGGTCACGCCGCTGTTCAACCGGCCCGACCAACAGCGCGGCCGGCTGGTCGAGTTGACGGGCACGGCGCGGCAGGCTGTGCGGGTGCGCGTCGACGACGCCGACATCGTGGCCCGCTTCGGCATCGATCATTATTATGAAATGGAGATCTTCACCGACGACTCGCAGGGCAACCCGCTCACGTTCTGCGTCCGCGAGCTGCCGAAGGGGTTTCCCGAGGGCGGCAAGATCACCGAGCCGGTGCGCGTGGCCGGCTTCTTTTTCAAGAAATGGGGTTATCGTCAATCGGAAGCCGCCCAGGGCATGCCGGGCGGCAAGCAGCTTGCGCCGCTGTTGATCGGCCGCAAACCGGTCTGGCTCGAGACTCCCCCGGCCGACCAACGCTTCGCCAACGGCGTGTTTCTGGTGCTGTTCGTGGTGCTGACGATCGTGTTGTGGCTCGTGGTCTTGCGATTATCTCGCAGCGACAGCAAGTTCCATAAGCAGGTTGCCCAGCGTTTCACTCCGCCGCCCACAGGCTCGCTGAATGAAATCGGCCTGGAGGACCATGGCGGCCCGTTCATGTTATCTCCGCACCAATCGGCCGCAACGAAAGAATGGGTTCGAGTTTGGAAATCGGCCGGGCCTCGACTGGCTGAAATTGAGCGGCGCGAACTTCGCGAAATGACCGAGGCCGACCGGCGCAGGGCAATACACGCGGTGTTGACCCTGTTGCCGGTTTGGACGGATGCCCCGGCAACAAGCGGACTTGTGGAGCAACAAAAGTGGTTCAGGAAGTTCATGTCCCGCAATCACCCCTCCTGATCGCGGCCGGCGAGGCGCAAGCGGTTTGCCGTCAGGAGGGTTGGCGCTCGTGCGTTATCGGTGGACTGGCGGTTCTTCGCTGGGGGCGGCCCCGCGCCACGCGCGATGTTGATTTGAGCCTCTGGACAGGCTTCGGAATGGAGGCGCCGTTTATCGACCTGCTTCTCCAACGCTTTCAACCGCGCATCGCCGACGCGAAGCGATTTGCACTGGACAATCGAGTGCTCTTGCTCAGCGCCGGTAACGGAACACCGCTCGACGTGGCATTGGCCGGTATACCATTCGAAGAGCACATGCAGGACCGTGCGAGTCCCTATGAATTCAGCGACGATTGTCCGCTCGTGACCGCGTCGGCCGAAGATCTGGTCGTGTCGAAGGCATTCGCCAATCGCCCGCAAGACTGGCTCGATATTGAAGGCATCTTGTCGCTACGGAGCGATGAGCTCGATTGGTCGCAGATCGAGGAGGAGCTAGGGCCGCTGGCCGAACTCAAGGAGGCCCCCGAGATTCTTGCGCAGCTAAATCAAGTTCGCCAAGCCACTCGGCAAAAGTCATCCCCTTGACTTGCTTCTTCCGAAACGCATACTCACGAGCAGCGGTCTACAACGTCAATTTGCCGTAAGGATCATTCTTCTATGCGTCGCGCGAAAATCACGATCGTCGGGGCCGGCAACGTCGGCGCCACCACCGCGCATTGGTGCGCCGCCGCCGAACTGGGCGACGTCGTGCTGCTCGATATTCCGCAAACCGAGAACATGCCGCGCGGAAAAGCGCTCGACCTGATGCAGGCCTCGCCCATCATCGGCTTCGACGCCACCATCCAGGGCACCACCAACTACGACGACACGGCCGGCAGCGACGTGGTGGTCATCACGGCGGGCATCCCCCGCAAGCCCGGCATGAGCCGCGACGACCTGCTTGGCACCAACGCCAAAATCGTCGGCTCCGTGGCCGCCGAGATCAAACGCACCAGCCCCCAGGCCGTGTTGATCGTGGTCAGCAATCCGCTCGACGCCATGGTGCAGCGGGCCTGGCAGGTGAGCGGATTTCCCACCGAGCGCGTCGTCGGGCAGGCGGGCGTGCTCGACACGGCCCGCTATCGCACCTTTCTGGCGATGGAGCTGGGCGTGAGCGTCGAAGACGTGTCGGCCCTGCTGATGGGCGGGCACGGCGACTCGATGGTGCCGATGCCAAGTTGCACCACCGTCGGCGGAATCCCGATCACGCGGCTGCTCGACCAGAAACGCCTCGACGAGATCGTCGACCGCACGCGCAACGGCGGCGCCGAGATCGTCAACCTGCTCAAGACCGGCAGTGCCTACTATGCACCGGCCGCCGCGGTGGCCCAGATGGTCGAGGCGATCGTGCGCGACAAGCGGCGGCTCATCCCCTGCGCCGCCTACTGCGATCGCCAGTACGGCGTGGGCGGTTACTTCGTCGGCGTGCCGGTCGTGTTGGGCGGTCGCGGCGTGGAGCGCGTCGTCGAGATCGAGCTGACCTCGGACGAGAAGCAGGCGTTCGAGAAGAGCGTCATCGCCGTGAAAGAACTTGTGGCCGCCATGGCGAAGCTGACGTGAGCCGGCGACGACGAAACGTAGGGTGGGACCAGCGAGCTTGCCCCACCCTACACCACTTTCCTTAACACGCACTTTATCGAGACGCTTGTGTCGAGTAGCGGCTCCTCCGAAAACACCCAGCTTGATGTCATCGCGGTGGGCGCGCATCCCGACGACGTTGAGATTGCCTGCGGCGGCACGCTGGCGGTGCTTGCCCGGCAGGGATACCGTGTGGGCATCGTCGATCTGACCGACGGCGAGCCGACTCCCTTGTCGCCCGGCCCGGAGGTACGGCTGGCCGAGGCCCAACGGGCGGCGGAGACGCTGGGCGTAACCACCCGCATTCAGCTTGGCCTCACTAACCGCCGGCTGTTCGACAGCTTCGAGGTGCGGGTGGCCTTGGCCAAGGAGTTTCGCCGCTACCGGCCCAAGCTGGTGCTGGGCTTCGGCGAAAAGACGCCGCTGGCCTCGCCCGACCATTACCAGGCCATGCAGATCACCGACGCGGCGGTGTTCTATTCGCGGTTGACGAAGTGGGACGAACATTTCGACGGTCTGCCGGTCCACACCGTGCCGGGCTATCTTTATTACACGCTGGCTTTTGCCGCGCTCGGCCTGCCGACGGGGGCGGGGCACTTGGTGGTCGACATCGGCGACACGTTGCAGACTAAGCTGGCCGCCATCCGTTGCTACGAGACGCAGTTTCCTCCCGCCAAAGCGCATGTGCTGGAGCGCGTGCGGGCCTTCGCCATGCAGCAGGGCCAGGCGGCCGGCTATGAGGCGGGCGAGCTGTTCATCAGCACGCGCACGCTCGGCACGCGCGATCTGATGCACTTCTTGTTCGGCCTCACGCCCGCCGAGGCGCCGCGCCAGCCAGACGTGCGGTAATCGGCCGTACCATCGATACGATGAACGATGAACGAGACCAGATCGAAATTCTTCCCCGCGGGCCGGTTCGCGGCTCGATACGGCCGCCCGGCTCGAAGAGCATCACCAACCGCGCACTCGTCTGCGCGGCCCTGGCTGACGGCCGCTCGCTGCTGGCCGGCGCGCTCGACAGCGAAGATACGCGCGTGATGATCGCCGCGCTCGAACGGTTGGGCATCGCTCTCGAGGCGCGGCCCGATGCGGGCAAGATCGCAGTCACCGGATGCGGAGGCCGGCTGCCGGCCGGAGGCGCCGAGCTGTACGTCGCCAACAGCGGCACCACGGTGCGTTTTCTGGCGGCCATGGTTGGCCTGGGCCACGGAATCTTTCGGCTGGATGGCACGCCGCGGATGCGCAAGCGCCCCATCGGCGATCTCGTCGACTCGTTGCGGCAACTGGGCGTGGATGCCTCGGCGGAAAGCCCGCACGCTTGCCCGCCGGTGGTGATTCGCGCCGCCGGGCTCTCCGGCGGCCAAGCAACGGTGCGCGGCGACGTGTCGAGTCAGTTCCTCAGCGGCCTGCTGCTGGCGGCGCCCTACGCGGCCCAGCCCGTCGTGATGACCGTCCAAGGCAAACTCGTCTCGCAACCCTACATCCGGATGACGCTGGCGGTGATGGATGCCTTCGGCGTCAACGTGGCCAGCGACGGACTGCGCAAGTTCCACGTGCCGCAAGGCCATTACCAGGCACGCCACTACGCGATCGAACCCGACGCTTCGGCCGCCAGTTACTTTTTCGCCGCCGCGGCGGTCACGGGCGGAGAAGTGACGGTCGAGGGCCTTTCTCGCGACAGCCTGCAAGGCGACGTGGCCTTCGTCGACGTGCTGGAAAAAATGGGCTGCCGCGTGACCGCCGCCGCCGACCAGATCCGCGTTCGCGGCGGAAAGCTCAAAGGAGTCGCCGTCGAGATGAACGCCATCAGCGATACGGTGCAGACCTTGGCCGCGGTGGCCCTGTTTGCCGAAGGGCCGACGACGATCACCGGCGTGGGCCACATTCGCCACAAAGAGACCGACCGCATCGGCGCTCTGGCCGTCGAGCTGCGTAAGCTGGGGGCCACGGTCGATGAATTGCCCGACGGCCTGCGCCTGACGCCGGCGGCGCTGCACGGTGCGGTGATCGAGACGTATCAGGATCACCGCATGGCGATGAGTCTGGCGTTGGTCGGCTTGCGTCAGCCGGGGGTTGTGATTCGGGACCCCGGCTGTACCGCCAAGACGTATCCGCGCTTTTGGGACGACTTGCGGGCGCTCGGGTGAATTTTGGATTTGACGTCACGGCACATCACCGGCAACCCAAGCTAATGACCATGGCAACCGAGCATTCGTCTCCTCCGCAACGCTGGCGCATAGGACCCGGCCTGATCGCGCTGATTGGCGTTGGCGGGCTCCTCCTGCTGCTGATCCTGGTCATCGCGGGCGCTTTGTTCGCCAACCACCGACGTCTCAACGCGGAGTTGGAGCGCATTCGTGCTGCCGGCGAACCGGTTTCCGTCGAAGAGATCGAGGCGTTCTATCAGGCCCCGCCGGCCGGCCAGGACACCACGCAACTCTGGCTGGCGGCGCTGGCGCCGCTCGATACGCCCCAGTTTCAGTCCGACGCCCAAGGCTTACCCTTTGTAGCAGGCGGTCCAGACTCACCGGACTCAATCCCTTGGCCGGGTGAGCCGTGGCCGCAACTGGAAGCCGCCGAGCAGTTCTTGTCGAGATACGGCCGGTCGTTGGATGAGATGCACCGAGCGGCCCGGCAGGGTGGCCGGGCCCGTTTTCCTACCCGCTTTGCGGATGGCATCGAAATGCCTTTGCCGCACCTGCAGCAGCTTCGGGCCGGGACGCGACTGCTGGCGCTGGAGTCGGCAGTACACGCGCATCGTAAGCGACCGGAGGCGGCGGTGGAGTCGATCGCGGCCATGTTCGCCGCCGCCCGTAGTCTGGAACAAGAGCCACTGACCGTCTCGCAGTTGGTGCGAATGGCGCTCGGCGGCGTGGCCCGCCGCAGGCTCACGTGGCTGCTTTCGGCGCTCAGGCTCGACGAGGACCAGCTCGCTCAGATGGACGCTGAATTATCGGACTGCGACTATGACGGTCCTCTGCATCGAGCATGTCTAGTCCAACGGGCGATCGGCATTCAAACCTTTGCCGATCCGACTGCCCTTGGTCCGGAAGCGCCGGCTTCGCGACTGGGACTGATGCGCCTTGGCGACGAGGTGGTTTACCTGCAAGCGATGGACGAAATCATCGCTGCCATGCGTAAGTCGGGAATCGACAGAAAGGCGGCGGTCGAGCAGGCGGACCTGCGGTTGAAGCAAGTCGCCCGCGCACCGCTCTCGCGGCTGCAGTGTCCGCTCACGCTCTTACTTGTGGGAGCCTTCGACTGGGTTCCCGACGCCGCCAGCCGCCACGAGGCCGAATGCAAGGCAACGCTGCTGGCGGTGGCCATCGAACGGTATCAGCGCGGCGAGGGGCGGCTGCCGCAAAATCTCGACGAGATTGTGCCGAAATACCTTGCTGCCCTGCCGATCGACCCCTTCAGCAGGGCGTCGCTGCGCTATCGTGTGGACCCCGCCGAATACTTCGTCTACAGCGTGGGCAGCAACGGCGTTGACGATGGGGGCGTGTCAGAGCCTCCCAATCAGCCGGCCGATATTGTCGTGCGAGTGCGACGTTGCCCCTGGGAGCCCGCGGAATGACTTCGCTCGAACACGCGCTCAAGGCCGATGTCGAGGCCTTGGCGATCGCCGATGGGAGACTTGTCGGCACGGCCGGCCATGAAATCGCCCGCCGATACCTGCTGGGCCGGATGGCCGAAATCGGTCTCATGCCGTATCGAGGCGATTCATTCGACTTGCCTTACACGCATGGCTACGAGTTCCACAACCTGGTCGGCATGGTGCGCGGCCTGACATCGGGCACGGCCCCGGTGCTCGTCGGCGCGCATTACGACAGCGCTCTCGACGCCCCTTGTGCCGACGATAACGCGGCGGCCGTTGCGATCGCGCTAGCCGCCGCGGAACGGCTGCTCGCCGCACCGCCCGCCCGCGATGTGATCGTGGCGCTCTTCGATGCCGAAGAAGCTCCGTTTTACTGGAGCGACGACATGGGCTCCGTCCGGCTCTACCACGATCACCGCCCGCCGACCGGGTTTCATGCCGCCGTCGTCATGGACTTGGTCGGCCACGATGTGTCGCTGCCTTTGCCCGTCAGCGGACCTGCACGCGAGCGGATCGCGAACCTGCTCTTCATGACGGGGGCGGAAAGCCATCCGCGATTGAGCGAACTGGTGCGCCGCACGCCGCGTCCGGCCGATCTGCCGCTCGTCGCCACATTGAACCGTAACGTCGGCAAACTGGAGTCGATGGCCGGCGAATCGGCGGGCGAGCATCGCGATTTGAGCGACCATTACGTCTTCCGCACTCACGGCGTGCCGTACCTCTTTCTCTCCTGCGGCCAATGGGCGCATTACCATCAGCCGACCGACACGCCTGAGCGGCTCAACTACGTCAAGATGGCCCGGATATGCGAGTTTCTGTTGGCGTTGATCGGTTCGCTGGCCGAAGAAGAGCTTTCTCGCGCCGAGGGGCCGGCCGGCATCGAAGTCGACACGACTGCCCTGGAGATCGAATTACTGCACGAGGCGTTTGGTCCGGCGCTGCCCTTGGTGCAACAGGTGATCGGTTTGCCGCGGATTGCCACGCGCGGCGATCTCGACACGCTGGCCCGCAGGGTCCAGCGGTTCTTTTGGGAATGACCGAGGCTTTTGAACGCCGCTTCTGTAGGGAACGGACTCCGTGCCGTTCCGGGAAGTGTGCAGAAAATGGTCGACTCGCACTTCGCGGAACGGCACGGAGTCCGTTCCCTACAGAGGTTTTCTTTCGATCGCGCCAAATGGTATCACTACCCGCTTGAGCGGCCGGCGATCATAATGTGAATCATGAACCGCCGTGATCTTCTCAGGACTGTCGCCGCTGCGTGCGGAGCCGGCCTAGGGACTGTGCTCAATACGCCGCGCCGGCGCATGGTTGGCGGCGCCGCGCCGCCCGCCTACAGCGTGATTCCCGTCGTGGGCGATGGAAAGTGGATCTGGAAGGAACCGCCGGAGAGCGAGACCGGCTATCTCGAACCACGTTCCTACGACGTCTCCCTCGGCATTGAGCTGGAGGGGTCCGGCCCGGCGAGCGACATCACCAGCACCACCGTGGCCCCGCTGGAATATCCGGAGCAAAAGATTCTCGATTCGTCGATCGACACCCGCGGCTGCCAGGCCCAGATCCGCAAGTTGGCCGAGGGGGCCGGGCAACTCGTGCTTTCGGCCGCCGAGATCGGCCGCGGCCAGATGATTCGCGCCGTGGCCCGCTTCCGCATGACGCTGTTCAAGCAGTTCTTTGCCTATCAGGCCGAGATGTTCCCGGCCAAGCAGGAAGTGCCGCCCGACGTGCGCAAGACCTATCTGCAAGACAGCCCCGGCATTCAGGTCCGTTCGCGGCAAGTGCGCTCGCTGGCCAAGGAGCTGTTGTCGGGCACGCCGAAGCACCCGTTCGAGCAGGCGCGCGCATTCGCCGAGTGGGTGCCGAAGAACATCCAGCCGCAGATCGGCAGCTACACCAGCGTGACGGCGGCGCTCGACGACCGCCGCGGCGATTGCGAGGAGATTTGGCGGGGCGACTGCGTTTCCGCCGGCCAAGGGAGTTTGGCGCGACGATGAGATGGGCGGCGTGCTCGTCCGGGATCAACCCGTCGTAATTCACTGCTACACGACCCCCGCAGACATCGCCGATGCGGATTGTCTCAGCCGACTTGGGAGTTTCTGCCGGCGACTCGGGCGCGAGGCCCGGCAAGGCGAAGTTGGGCTCGTGATCGGCGACGAGTACCTGGCATTTCGCGATTTCGCGAAGGAGTAGTTATGGGCACAAGCTTGGACATGGAGCGGATTGCAAAAGAGTTGGGAGCGGAGCGGTGCG
>DATLUO010000100.1 GCA_035533075.1 Pirellulales bacterium
GAGCGCGCCGAGCAAGAAGTCGGCCATGCCCGAAGGGCTGCTGAACTCGCTCACGTTGGACGAGATCGCCGACCTGTTCGCTTATCTCAACAAGCCGGTCGAGAGCGCCAACGTGACCCTGCAGCCATCCGTGAAGCGGATAAAGTAAAGGGGCCACGTCGGCGACTTCAGCCAGCCGGCCTTTTGCCAACGGCTGTTCAACGGCATCAACTGGGCCTGCGGCGAGGTTGCCGGCGCAGGGAAAGTCTAGCGGAACGTCAGGTCGCGCGGAATTCGCCGGGCCACGGGCCAGGCCAGCAGGGTAAACGCCGCTCCCACGAGGAGCAGGGCTTTGAAACCGTCTTCCGGTCCCAGCCCGTCCTTGGCCCATTGGTAACAAAAGCCGCCGACCGAAGTGGCCAAAAGCGTGCTGATGTTGCACACCGCCATAAAGCCCCCGAAGATCGTACCGGCGGCGTGCAACGGACAGGCCTGCGCCGCCAGGTCGCACTGGATCATGTTGGCCGTCATATAGGTGAAACCCACGAAGACGCTGATGATCGCCGCGCTGGTGGTGCCTTGCAGAAACCAGTAGGCCAGCGTGCTCGCGACGCCGCCCAGCACGGCCGTCGGCACCAGCCAGCGCATCGACACCTTTCGGCAATAAACGCCGTAGCTGGCGCAGGCCGCGATCGAACCCACCGCCAGCAAAGAAATCGTATCGCCGTAAAAAGCGTCCGACATGTGCCGCGTCGTGGTCATGTGCAGGTAAAGCACCGACTGCGTGAACGGATTGAAATGCCACACGAACAGGAACGCCCCCACGCTCCACACCGTCGGCGAGCGAACGGCCTGTGAGAAGGTGGAGCGAATCGTCGGTAAATCGTCCTCGACCTCCACCACCCGCGGCTCGCGCACGCACAGCACCGTCAAGAGCAGAGCCAGCGTCGCCAGACCCCCGCAGATCAAAAACGCCCACTCCTCGTGATGTTGCTGGCAAAGCTTTCCGCCGAGCTGTCCTGTAAGAATGGTGGCCGCATAGCAGGACCCCCAGCGGACCGACTGCAGCCGCGCCGTGATGCCGCGAGGCCGGCCGGCCTCGATAATCAGGGCGTCGAGCACGACGTCGGCAAACGTCACCGCAAACGTCGGAATCATCAGCGTCAGCATCAAGAACATCCGCGAGCCGGACGGCAACGGCATGAGTGCGTACAGCCCGCAGAAGCAGACGCTGGCCAGAACGCCCATCGACAGCAGGTAGCTCTTGCGGCGGTATCCGGCCAGGGGCAAAAAGTCGGTCATCAGCCCGAACAGCGGCTTGAAGCACCACGGCCAACCGAGCAACGCCACCAGCGTGGTCATCTCGCCGGGGGCGGTGTTCCACTGTTTCAGCAGCGAATAAATGGGCTGGTGGACGAGGCCGGTGGCCGTTTCGTTCATCCCTTGAACGAAGTAGAGCGCGGCGAAGAGCAGGACGACGCCAACCAGCCCTCCTCGCACTCTCGCCACCGTTGTCGCCGAAACCGTCATCCGCCGCGCAGCCTTGCATTCGAGCCACGACAGCGGTCCGCCACAACCGTCGCGAAGCCAAAGGAATAGTCAAAAAAAGCAACGCGACCAAGGCGTCGCCAGGTAGTGTAGGCAAAGAGCGTGGCGGGCCTGCCCCTGTGCTCTTGTTTTGCTTTAGATAAGCCTACCAGTAATCGCTTGGCTCGTCGTCCCCCTTCTGGGACGGCATCTCGGTCCAGAGTCTGCTGCAATTCACCAAGTACAAGCACGCTAAGTGTTTACGTCGATCGACCGGCCGGCCAGCCTGCTCAACAGGAGCGGCTGAACCTGCTCCAGCAGGGGCCGAATGGCCTTGGGATCGCCGAACGGCAGGGCATCGTCGAGATCCTTCAACTCATTGGGCAGCTTGCGAGACAGGTCGGCAAACTCTTCGGCAAGCTTGGCAAGCAGCGCGTCGTTATCTCGAACTTCAGCGATGTATTCGACGAGTTCGCTCAGGGGTCCGTCGTCAGCCAGCGACGCGTGCTCGTCGCGCGGCAATGAGGTCTGGAACTGGACCTTTTCGATCCAGACGTTTCCCCGGCCAAGCCCGTACACCACGGCACGGACCTCGTTCGTCCACTGATGCATGTCGGCCGCAAGCCTCTCGTGGGCGCGGCATGCGCCCGAAATCTCGACCCGTGCGGCCAGCGGGCGTCCTTCGCTCGTCGCCACCAAGTCGCCAAGTTTGCGTGCGACGCTCTCCACGACGGCATAGCCGTCTTCAGCCCCGGTAGCATCGACAAGACAACGTTCCCAGCGAAGCACGTCGAGCGGTTCGAAACGAAGCTCTGCCTGTTGGCGGTCATCGACCGTCACGACGAGGCAGCCCTTCGCACCCGCCTCTCGGATATGGCGGCCCTGGATATTGCCCGAAAAATGGATTCGTGGGTCGTCCCACACGCAGCCCCGCTGGTGAATGTGCCCCAAGGCCCAATAATCGTAGCGTTTGCTGCGAAGGTCGTCGTAGCAACACTGGGCATAGTTGGGGTGCGCCGCGCTGCCGGCGGCCGAAGTGTGCAATAAGCCGATGTTGAAGTGGCCGGGCACGGACGCCGGGTAAGCCTCGGCCAGGTTGTCGGTGCAGGCGGCAGTGGCAAATCCCTGGCCGTGTACCGAAACGCCGAGATCGTCGAACGAATGGGTCTCCGGCCTTTTGGTCGAGAACCGCAGCACGTTGTCGGGCAAGCGCAGCGAACGGGTCATGCGGTTTGCCGCGTCGTGGTTGCCGGCGATCAGGCAGACCTGGATGCCCGCCTCGCGCAGCTTCGATACTTCGCTGACGAAGAACAGCCCCGTGCGGTGGTCGCGCCAGTCGCCGTCGTAGAGGTCGCCGGCGATCAGCACGAAATCGACCTTTTCGTCGATGGCCAACTGCACGAGGTGGCCGAGTGCCTGCCGCGTGGCGCCGCGAATCTCTTCGACCGGCGCGCCCTCGTAGCGTTCCAGGCCCTTGAGCGGGCTGTCGAGGTGAATATCGGCGGTGTGAAGGAATTTGACCATCCGTGGCTATGAGGGTTCAGGGTTCAGGGGTCGGGGTTCAGGGTTCAGGATGCCGCTGTCGGTAAGGTGGGGCAAGCGAGCTTGCGAGCGCTGGCCCACCGACACCGACGGAGAGAAGGAGCGACGGAGAGAAGGAGAGAGACAGCGAGCCGCGTCGCTCTAACATTTCTTTCTCTCCCTCCCTCCGTCTCTCCTTCGCTCTCTCTCCAATCGGTGGGCCGGCGCTCGCAAGCTCGCTGGTCCCACCTTACATTGACCTGACCGACACTATACTAAATTAGCAGAACATGCTCGACGCGCCCCACCCATCTCGATTTTCCCAAAGTGCCGCCATCGGGCTGGCGGCGCTCGTGATTGTGGCGGCGGGGACGATCGTTTATCTCAACAGCCTGCATGCCGCGTTCGTGCTCGACGACCTGCGGGCGATCGAGCACAACCCCAGCATCCGCCAAATGCTGCCGCTGAGCAAGTTCTTCCATCCTCCCGCAGCTATGTCGTTCTCCGGACGCCCGCTCGTCTACTTCACCTTCGCCGTCAATATGGCTCTCGACCAGCACCTGTTTCGCGGGCGGCTTCCGGCAGGGACGGTGCGCGCCGTCGGCTTCCACTTGTTCAACCTCGTCGTGCATCTCTTGGCCGGACTGACGTTGTTTGGCGTGGTCAGGCGGACCTTCGCCTACCACGCGGCCGGCCAGGCCGACTTGGCCCTGTGGATGGCTCTTCTTTCCGCCCTGCTCTGGACGGTTCACCCGTTGCTGACCGAATCGGTGACGTACACCGTGGAGCGGACTGAATCGATGTGCGGGTTGTTTTATCTGCTCACGCTGTATTGCGTCATTCGCGGGGCTGAAAGCTCGTCCTGGCGCCGGTCGTGGACCTGGTACTTCGCGACCTTCCTCGCCTGTCTGGCGGGCATGGCCAGTAAAGAGGTGATGGTTTCGGCCCCGGTGATCGTCGCCGCCTACGATCGCATCTTTCTCTCGGCATCCTTGCGCGAGGTGCGGAGGCGTCGCGGGGGGCTGTACCTGGGTCTGGCGGCGACCTGGTTGTTGCTTGTCGGCCTGATGGTGTCGGCCGGAAGCCGTGGGCAATCCGCCGGTTTCGGGGGCGACATGACTGCCTGGCAGTATGCCCAGACCCAGTTCGGCGTCATCGTTCATTATCTCTGGTTATGCTTTTGGCCACGGTCTCTGCTGTTCGATTATGGCGACCGTCTGGCCAGCGGCCCGGCCGAGGTATGGCCCTACGCGGCCGTCATCGCGGCCCTCGTCGCAGCCACGATTGTCGCACTTTGGCGTTGGCCCAAATTGGGATTCGCCGGCCTCGCCTTCTTCGCCCTCTTGTCGCCGACGTCGAGCTTCGTGCCGCTCATCACTCAAACCGCCGCCGAACACCGGATGTACCTCGCCTTGGCCGCGGTGATCGTCGAAGTCGTGGCGCTCGTCCACCTCCTGTGGTGCCAGACCGCGCCTCACGCCGCGGCCGTGAAATGGTTTGCCGCCACCGTGGCATCGGTCATTTTGGTTCTGCTCGGTTGCCAGACCGTCGCCCGCAACCGCGATTACGCCACCCCCTACCGGCTCTGGAAAGATACCGTCCGAAAAAACCCCGACAGCGCTCGCGCGCACCGCGGGCTGTGCCAGGCACTGCTTGCGGAGGGATTGCCGCGGCCGGCCATTCAAGAAGCGACGGCGGCCTTGGAACTGCGAGAAGAGCCGCTGGCACATCTCAATCGCGGCACGGCTTATCTCGCCATTGGCCAACCGGAGAAAGCCTTGGCCGATTTCAACGACGCGGTCCGGCTCGATGCGAGCGATGCGATGGGTTGGTACAACCGCGGTTTGGCGGAGACCCAGGTACACGACCTGGAAGCGGCTCTCGACGACTTCAGCCAGGCCCTTGCGCTCAGACCTGAATTCTCGGCAGCCTGGCTGAATCGCGGTGTTTCTTACGCGGTCCGCGACGAACTTGCCCTCGCGGAACACGACTTCGACCATGTAATCCAGCTCGAGCCGCATGCCGCCGACGCCTATTTGTACCGGGCGGATGTGCGTTTTCGCCAGAAGAAATTCAGGCCGGCCTGGGACGACTTGCAGATGGCCGAAAAGTTGGGAGCGACCGTCGATCCCGAGTTTCGGCGCCAGGTTCAGGAGTCTTTGACTGGCGCGGCCGAGGGAGGCAAAGGGAAAAGGTCCGCCGACGACGAGGATTGAGACGGGCCGGGAAACCCAGCCCTGTAGGCACAACCGTTGAAACCGTCATTTCCTGCTTGCAAAGAGCGGCCAATTAACGAACAATAGTAACCGTGGGGGCAGACACCCGCACTACGTTTCTAGGCCGGCCGGCGGACACCGCGCAACCGAGCCTGAGCATGCCTTCCCGCCCTCCCACCGCTTTTTAAGAGGAACCCATCCATGAGCGCCATGACGGCCGAAGACCGCGGCGTCACGAAACGTCTTCAAAATGGCTTTGCCGGTCGCTCCCCGCGCCGCGCGGGCGGAAACTGGCTGAAGTGGGTGTTGTCGTTCGTCGGCTTTTTGGGACTCAGCGGCATCGGTTATTTCGCCTTTGCCCATTACTACGTCGGCGATGGCGACGAGGCGGACAGCCGACTGCTGACCACCGCCGTCAAGAAGGGCGATTTGCTCGTCACGGTGACGGAAGACGGCAACGTCGAGAGCGCGAAGAACATCGAGCTGCGGTGCAAAGTGCCCGGCCCGATCACGATTCTGAGCATCGTGGACGACGGCAAGCACGTGGCGAAAGACGACGTGTTGGCGGAGCTCGATTCATACTCGACCGACGAGGCGATTCGCGACCAACAGATTCTGGTGGCCAAGGCCGAAGCGGCCAAGATCAAGTCGTCCAAAGACTTCTCCGCCGCCGAAATCTCGGTGGACGAATACGACAAGGGCACCTTCGTGCAAACGCTGCAGCAGCTCGAGGCCAATATCACCGTGGCCAAGCAGAACCTTTCGAGCGCCGAAAACCTGTTGCACTACAGCCGTAAAATGCACCGCAAGGGGTACGTGACGCAGCTCGACGTCGAGTCGAAGGAATTCGCCGTCGAGCAGGCCAAGCTCAATCTCGGCGTGGCCGAAACGCAAAAAGACGTGCTGGAGAAATACACCAAGGCGAAAACGCTCGAAGGGCTGATCAGCGTGCGCGACAGCGCCGGGGCGATGATGAAGTCGGACGAGGCCGCCTATCAGAAGGAAGTGGCCAAGTTGGAGCGATTGCAAAAGCAACTCGAAGGCTGCACGATCCGCGCTCCGCAAGACGGCATGGTGGTGTGGGCCAACGACATCTCGGGCGGACGTCGCGGAGAGTCGGCCCCCAAGATCGACCTGGGCGCCAGCGTGCAGCAGAACCAGGTGATCTTCAAGCTGCCCGACCTGAAGCACATGCAAGTCAAGACGCTCGTTCACGAGACGAAGGTCGACCAGCTTCGCATCGGCATGCGGGCGCGGGTGCAGATTCAAGACCGCGAGTTTCAGGGCGAAATCGGCACGATTGCAAACCAGCCTGAGCCGGGCAGTTTTTTCAGCTCTTCCGTCAAGGAATACGGCACGATCGTCAGTATCGACGGCGAGCCTGACGGGCTGAAGCCGGGCATGACCGCGGAAGTCGAAATTCTCGTCGACGAAAAGAAAAACGTGCTGCAGGTTCCGGTGCAGTGCGTGGTCGAGAGCGGCAGCAAGTTTCATGCTTTTGTCAAGACCCGCAAGGGCGTTGAAACACGCGACTTGGTGCTGGGCAGCACCAACGACACCGTCATTGAAATCGTCGACGGCCTGAAGGAAGGCGAGTTGGTGCTCTTGAATCCGCGGGCCGACGTGCCCGATGCTTCGAACGAGTCTGCCGAAGGCGAGGCGGTTGACGTGAGCAAGCGGTTTGGCACGGCGCATGCGAAGCCCGATGCCGCCGCTCCCGCCAGTGCCGCAGGTCCGGGCGCCGGCCCGCCGGGCGGTGGTCCGAGAGACGGCGCACCGGGTGAAGGCGGCGGCCGGCGACGCGGGCAGGGCGGTCAAGGTCGACAGGGTGGCCCGGGCGGCGATATGCAAGCCGGGCCCGGTGGAGGCGGTGGTCCCGGCGGCGGATTTAGCGGGGCTGGTCCTGGCGGCGGCGGGCAGGGCGGCGGCGGGCAGGGCGGCGGCGGGCAGGGCGGCAATCGTCGTCCACGCAGCTTCAAAGAGATGGACGCGAACGGTGATGGAAAGATCACCGTGGATGAACTGCCCGAGCGAGCTCAACAATTCTTTGGCATGATGGACGCCAACGGTGACGGCTTCGTCGACGAGGCCGAACACAAGGCGAACGCCGAGAGGCGCCGCCAGGGTGGCGGGCCAGGCGGTGCGGGAGGCTTTGGTGGGGGCGGTTTCGGCGGCGGGGGGCCGGGTGGCGGACCACCGGGTGGCCAGTAAAGCATGTACCGCTCCAAGTTTCTGCAGACGCTCCGCCTGGGCGTCAAAAGCCTGCTGTTGCACAAGCTCCGCTCGGTGCTGGCCGTGCTGGGCATCATGATCGGCGTCACCGCCGTCATCTGGCTGGTGGCCATGGGCGAGGGCGTCAGCTATCAGGCCCAACAGCAGATCAAGGACCTGGGCGCCGACAACATCATCATTCGCAGCATCAAGCCCGCCGGGCAATCGACCGGGGCGACCTCCAGCTTTTTCGTCAGCTATGGCCTGCTGCGCGACGATTTCAAGCGGATCGCCACGACGATTCCCACTGTCAAGCGGGCCACGCCGCTGCGCGAGCTTTCCAAGGAAGCACGCTACATCGAGCATACCTGCGAGATCCGGCTGGTAGGATGCACGCCCGCCTACTTGGCCATGAACAATCTGAAGATCGCGCGGGGGCGGTTCTTGACCGACGGCGATCTCAAGCACGTAGACAACGTCTGCGTGTTGGCCCATGAGACGGCGGAGCAGCTTTTCCCTTATGCGAATCCGATCAACAAAGCGGTGCAGATCGACAAGGACTTTTACAAAGTCGTCGGCGTGACTCGCGAGCGGGCCGCGTCGGGCAACATCGGCGGCAGCTTTACCGGCCAAGACTACAACAAGGACGTTTACATCCCCCTGGAGACGCTGCGGCATCGCATCGGCGATCAGGTGCTGACCAGCAAGGCCGGCAGCCGCGAAGGCGAAATCGTCCAGCTCAGCCAGTTGACCGTCACGGTCAGCGACATTTCGCAGGTCGAGGAAACGGCCGCGGTCATCAAAATATTGCTCGACAAGTTCCACAAGCTGGAAGACTATTCGATCATCGTGCCCAAGGAGCTGCTCAAGCAGGCCGAAATTTTGCAGATGATGTTTCGTGTGCTCTCCGTGCTGGTGGCGGGCATCTCGCTGCTGGTCGGCGGCATCGGCATCATGAACATCATGCTGGCGACGGTGACCGAGCGGACCCGCGAGATCGGCATTCGCCGCGCCTTGGGGGCCAAGCGCCGGGACATTATTCAGCAGTTTCTTTCGGAGACGATCGTACTGTCCGCCACGGGGGGGCTGTGCGGCGTGGCGCTCGGCTATCTTTGCCGCTATCCCTCTGGGGGTGTGGTTGGCGCGGCACGCTGGTTTATGCAACAGTTCTTTCCGCATTGGATGAAGGATCTGCCCGACGTCATCCAGACCTTGCAGCCGGTGATTGCCAACTGGTCGGTCGCGGTGGCGTTCATTATCTCCGTCGTGGTGGGCGTCGTGTTCGGCATCTATCCGGCCCAGCGTGCGGCCATGATGGACCCCATCGAAGCCCTGCGGCACGAGTAGCGGGCGGCCAGGGCCGAAAACAACCAGTCGCGCCGGCGCCGCACCTTGAGATCGTGTTTTGCCGCGATCATGGCTCAGCTCCTTTCCGCACTTTCAGTATCGGCGGGTGAAACGTTGATGAACCAAGGCGCGGCCTGCCCGGCGACCTGCCGCAGCCGGGCATGCGCCTTGCGCACGCGGCCATAAATGAACGACAGGTGCGAATTGGCCGTAGTGACCCTTACCCGATGGCGTTCACTCCGCTTTATCTTCTTCCGGCTCAGCGCTGAATTCCACCGCCTCGTAGATCTCGGCCATCGGCAAGTCGCTCTCGATTTCCGGAAGCGGCAGCACCACATCCAGTCCTTGGTATACTTCACGGACGAAGCCATGTTCGGTCCGGCGAAAGATGACGACCGCCGGCGAGTCTTGCTCGATCAGCAGGTAAACTCCCAGCGAAGGGACCGTCAGGTAAGCCTCTTTCTTCTCGCCTTCGTCAATGCGGCGAGTGCGGCGTGAGAGGACTTCCGCCAGGACGACCGGTTCGTCCTGAAAGGATGCCGTCTGCGGATTCGGCCGGCAAATCACCGACGCGTCTGGATAGTAAAAGCGCACCTGAGTGGGCAGACGGACGCGGATCTTGGTGTCCGAGTTGAATGGACGGCAGTTACGGCCGCGCAGGCGGCTGCCGAGAGCGACCAGCGTGTTTGTGGCAATGATGTTGTGCGCGTTGCGCGCCCCGGCCATCGCGTAAACCACGCCACCCAGGTACTCATGCTTGACCGTCGAGATCAACTCGCCGGCCAGGTAATCGTCAACGGAAACGAGATTGAGTTTCTTGGCAGTGCTCACGTTTTTGAGTCTACCTCCGATAGGGTCGCACGCCAAGCGACACGAAAAATCTCGCCGCCCCTCGCCGGCGCGGCGTGTTAAGGTAACGCCTTCCGACCGGCTTGTTGGGCGAGTTGACGCACGTAGGATACCACCACGTCTTGCGCCGCGGGCGCGAAATAACCACTGCCGCCCGCAGTGATGCCGCGCGTTTCGTATCCGCCCTCTTCCAGCACCCGCGCCGAAGGGAGATAGCCGAAAACGTCGTTGGAATAGGCGATCACCCAAAGCTGGTTTGGCCCCAGGGCTTTTTCCAGCATCAGCAGGTAGTCGATCACCACTTCGCCCGGCAAAGCCACCAAGGTCAGGTCGTCGCCAAACTGCCAAACCGTGAAGGGGCAAGTGTACTCGCTGGGCGGCGTCTCACCCTTGTTTAACATGGCCAGCAGGCCCTGGGCGCCGGCCGGATGGTAACGCGTCTTGCCCGCGGCGCGCCGTTGAAGCTCGTCGCGAGGCGGCAACGGCTCCAGGGGCAGCGCCGCCTGGCCGAACGCGATGCGCAGTGGACCGCGGACCGGACGCAGCGTCGTGTCGAGCACGCGGCAGACATCGTTGCCAAGCGTCGCGCCGTGCTGGCGCGCCAACGCGATCGTGCCGCGTGGATAAGGGTTCGAATCGCCGGCGCAGCCGAGCATGAACATGGCCGTCACGCCGGGCAACTTTTCTTCAACCTGCTGCTGGGCGAAGCCCGCGTAGTCGCCGCAGAGCCGGAAGTTGTCGCCACCGAGCGTGGTATTGTGCGTGCCCGCCCCGAACAGCACCGACTGGAGCGATCCGTCGTTGGAATCGACTCGCAATACCGGCACGCTACGGTCGGCCGGCCCGCGCGCGTTGACGCCCAGAATAACGCCCGTCGGTCGGAACTCGCGGCGATTCATGGGAAAATCGACGACGCCTTGACCGGCCGAGAGCCGTGCGGGCCGCATACGTGCCAGCGCCTGCACAACGACATCGACCACATGATCTTGCAGCTTGCGCGTGTACTCGACGGTGCGCAGCGATTCGGCGTCATCGCTCTTGGGCGTGATGGCGAGCGCCGGCCCGGCGTGGGAGTGCGACGAATTGAGCAGGATCTGCTCGCGCTTGAGTCCCATCTTCTCACTTAGGCGAGCGCAGATTCCTTCGGCCACCGCGGCCCGGAAGCCGATCAAGTCCGACGTGACCAGCACGGCCCGGTGACCTTCGGCATCTTCCAACGCCATCGCCTTGGCGAAGATGTCGGCCTCGACCTGCTCGAACGGCTTCGTGCGGGCGGCATAGCCGGCCATCGGCACTGGCCGATCGGGTGTGAGCTTGACGGAAGCCACGCCCACTTTCCACTCCGCCTCGGCGGCGTAAGCCTGGCCGCAGAACTGCCAGGTTAGGCTGACGATGGCGGAAAGGCCGCAGGTTCGCAGAAGGAAGAGAGGGTTCATACGGACCATTCTAGCCTAGGCCGCGGCTGACATAAGAGCTCGCCTCGAACGTCGCTCGTCTCCTTTATGCCGGTTTACAGGAAAGTGCAGGCCAGCGAGACGACGCCCAGCGGAATAATCACGCTTTCGGGATAGCCCAGTTCCACCGTGTGCGTCACCACGAAGTCCGGCTTCGCCAGCTTCATGGCGCCGTCCATGATCATGAACAGCGCGGGCAGCGCGCTCATGACGCGGCCGGTCCAGAGTCGGCCTTTGGAGATCGATGCTGGTGGTGTTTCTGATTGCATTGAAGGGTTCCTCTGTATTGTGGCTGTCTGGCTACAAAGCCAGACCTACGGCTGTTCGGGCAATCCCGGTATTTCCAGAATGGGGCGGATTTCGATCGTGCCCACGGTCGCCACGGGAATCCGCTCCGCGATGCCGATGTATTTCATAATGTACCTCCAGCACTAAGTCGAACGATGCCTGTCCGGATCGACAAGGCGGCCAAAAAAATGTTTACAATACGGCATGCTTTCCAACGCCGACGCCGCCGTCGATGAGGTCTACCGCTCCGACTGGGGCCGGATCATGGCCACTTTGATCCGGCTCGTCGGCGACTTCGACGTGGCCGAAGAGGCGGCCCAGGAAGCCTTTGCGGCCGCCGTCGACCAATGGCGAGCGTCGGGCGTACCCAGTTCGCCGCGCACCTGGATCATACAAACCGCCAAGCACAAAGCAATCGACCGCCTGCGGCGACGCGCGCGGCTGACGGAGAAGCTTCAGTCGCTCGCCGAATCGGGCCAAATTCGGACCGTTGAAATGCCCCGCGACGACGCGGGCGACATCCCCGACGACCGCCTGCGGCTGATCTTCACCTGCTGTCACCCGGCCCTGGCCAGCGAGGCGCAGGTGGCGCTGACGCTTCGCACCTTGGGCGGCCTGGAGACCGACGAAATCGCCAGGGCGTTTCTCGTGCCCACGGCGACGATGGCCCAGCGGTTGGTGCGGGCAAAACGCAAAATCCGCGACGCCGGCATCCCCTATGTGGTGCCCGGCACCAATGAGATGCCGGCACGACTCGATGCGGTGCTGACGGTGATCTACCTGATTTTCAACGAGGGCTATCTGGCCACGCGCGGCGAGTTGCTCATCAGGACCGATCTATCGGCCGAGGCGATTCGGCTCGCGCGAATCGTGAGATTATTGACGGCTCCTACGCCGCCGGCGGAAGCGACGGCGCTGCTGGCACTCATGCTCTTACAGGATTCGCGCCGTGAAGCTCGGCTTGATTCGGCCGGCGACCTGGTGGTTCTGGAGGAGCAGGACCGCCGTTTATGGAACAAGCCGCAGATTGCCGAAGCCCTGCCGCTGGTCGATGAGGCGTTGCGCGGCGGCCCCGGCCCTTATGCTTTGCAGGCGGCCATTGCCGCTCTTCACTGCCAGGCGGAGCACGCCGAACAGACCGACTGGCCCCAGATCCTTCAGCTCTACAACCTGCTGGCGCGCGTGCAGCCGTCGCCGATCGTCTCGCTGAACCGAGCGGTGGCGGTGGCGATGGTCGAGGGGCCGCGGCCGGCCCTGAGTCTCATCGATGAACTTTCCACCAGCGGCGACCTTGACGGCTACCACTTGTTGCACGCCGCCCGTGCCGACCTGTTGCGGCGGCTAGGCCGGTCAGGTGAAGCGGTGGCCAGCTACACGCGAGCGCTCGAGCTTGTCACCAACGAGAGCGAGCGGCGTTATCTCCAGCGCCGGTTGCGCGAGGTGCAAAGCCTCTAAAAAAAGCGACAGGGGCTTGTCGATCTGACGGTTCTCCGATCCAGCGGCAAAAAATAGCGTGCCGCTGTCGATTTGCCCGGTCCCCGTTCGACTAATACGCAGAATCGACGTTCGGCGGCAGAAGCGTTGTTCGGGACAGCACCATTCGTTGTAACCCATTTTTAAACAGGAGACGTGATGAAAGTCCTAGCCTACCTCAATTTCGACGGCCGTTGTGAAGAAGCGATCGACTTTTACCGCCGCACGCTCGGCGCCGAAGTGGAAATGCTGATGCGCTTCAAAGACAGCCCAGAGCCTTGCGCGGAAGGCATGCTCCCGCCGGGCAGTGAGAACAAAGTCATGCACGCCAGCTTCCGCATCGGCGAGACGATGATGATGGCTTCCGACTGCCACAGCGCCGGCAAGGCGAGCTTCCAGGGCATTTCGCTGGCCATCAACCCGCCGGACGAAGCCAAGGCCAAGCAGCTTTTCGATGCCCTGGCCGATGGCGGAAAGGTGCAAGCGCCGTTGAGCAAGACCTTTTTCTCACCGGCGTTCGGCGTCCTTTCCGACCGCTTCGGCGTCTCGTGGATGATCCACGTCGAAGGCGAAAAGAAATAACGGGCACCGCCTGGCGAGGGCGGACCTGGACTACGTTTGTTCCTACGCGATTGTGCGGCAGCTCGACTTGCTCGGGCTGCCGCACCCTTCGCTCGCGCTCATTCTGAAAGAGTAACCAGCAAAGAACAACTCATCCGGTGGCAGCAGGACGCCCTGCTGGCCGTTATCCCAGAATACTCGAGCCAAGCCTCGCTCAGGAGCCGCCGATTCGCCCGCGCAAGCTTCGTTTGTGCCGAAGGGCGATGCGTCCAGCCGGCGAGTTTATCGCAAACGAATCGCCGTCATTACTCGTGACGCGAGGTTCCCCCCAGCATCCGGCGTAGCGGCGAGATAGTTTAGCCGTGGGCGCAAGCGGCGCAAGCCCACGGTACCGATGCGGTAGATTAGGCAAGCCGCGTAGCGGCGACAGAGGTGTCGCACCACGCGCTCTGTCGCCGCTACGCGGCTGCGCGGATCGATGGCGCCCTCTTCCGTGGGCTCGCGCCCACGGCTAAACTCTACCGTCCCTACGGGACTGGGAACGCAACGGCCGCGACGCGGCGTCGGACTCGTGTAGAACAACGTGGGCTGGTGCTCACGGCTAAACTCCTGTCCGGCTCCGCGGCGAAGTGTCACCGTTTGCGCTACGCTGAACAAAAACGGTACTACAGCCGCGAGTCCCGCAATGCGGCTCCGGCCGCCTGTTATCGCGCGCCGGCGGCCGCCGCTTTGCGTCGCTGGGCAGGTCGCTCAGATTGGCTTTCGCGCGGAAGTTCGGCATGATTGACGGCGGGCAACCACTTCGCCAAGTCGGCCTTGATCGAAGCATATTGCGGACCGGGCGCCAGGTTCGTCCACTCGTACTCGTCCGCATCGTGGTTGTAAAGCTCTTCGCCGCCGTCGGCATAGCGGATGTAACGCCACTTTTCGCTCCGCAGACTATGGTTGTCGCGGTGATACGTGGTCAATGCCGGAGGTTCCCAGGGCGACTGGGGATCGGCGAGCAGCGCGCGAAGGCTCGGCCCTTCGACATGCTTGGGCACTGCGATGCCGGCCAGGTCGCAAAGCGTAGGATAAACAGTCATGAAGTCGACCGGCCGCCGGCATACGCCGCCCGCCGTCGTCACGCCGGGCACGACGTAGATCAAGGGTGCCCGCGTCGCCTCCTCCCACAGGGCGAACTTCCGCCAATGGCGTTTCTCGCCCAGGTGCCAGCCGTGGTCGCCCCAGAAAACGACGATGGTGTTCTCGCGGTGAGGCGACTTTTCCAGCCCGTCGAGCAACCGGCCGACCATCGCGTCGCAAAAGGCGATCGTCGCCAGGTAAGCCCGCACGGCTTCCTTCCAGCGTCCCGAGGCGAGAATTTGCGCGTGGTCGCCGCCGGGCTTGGCCATTTTCACGCCGGCGTCCGGCACGTCGTCGAGATCGTCTTCGCGATACGGCGGCAACTCGATGGTCTCCAGCGGAAACTGGTCGAAGTATTTCTTGGGCACGCTGAACGGCATGTGCGGCTTGACCAGGCCGATCGCCAGAAAAAATGGCTTGTCGTGCGTCGCTTGCAGTTTTTCCAGGCCGTAGCTGACGACCTTATAGTCGGGCATGTCGTAATCGTCGTTGGCCAAAGGATAGAACTGAATACCGCCCACGCCGTCGTCGGCCGCGGAGGGATGCCGCTTCAAGCCGCCGCCACCAGGCGTGAGATAGTCGGTCCATTCGCCTTCGCGATGCGCGCCGCCATGATAGATCTTGCCGGCCCCGAACACTTCGTAGCCCGCCTGCAAGAACTGCGTGGTGAGCGTGAGTTCCTTGCCGATGACGGGCTTCCAGTCCTGCCCGTTGTCATACACGCCACTGGTGCTAGGCCGGAGGCCCGACATCAAAGCCGCGCGGGAGGGATTGCAGACGGGCGCGGCACAGTAGGCCCTGGTAAAGGTCACTCCCATAGCCGCGAGGCGATCGATGTTGGGCGTTCGAGTCTGCGGGTTGCGCTTCAGATGCCCGACCCAGTGGTTCAGATCGTCCACCGCAATAAACAGCACATTCGGTTTTGGCGGTGCCTTTTTCGTGTCGGCCGCGAGCGCCGACGGCGTCGTCAGCAGAATCAAGGTCAAGGCAGGCAGGCAAGCGCGGATCATCGTGTCAGCCTTTGTTGGTCAGCGGATCGTTTCCCTTTTCGGGCGTTGGATGATTCTAACGTAGAAGCCCGATGCTTCGCAGCCAGCGAAACGAAGCTCGCTAACGGTCCTGCAGTTCGGTCACTCGCCTTTCCGCCGCCTGGACTTTTGCGTCGATAACACGAATTGTTCGCGGCGAGGCGGCGATCGCATGGCATTCCGCTTGGAGGTTTTTGAGCTGCTGCAGTTGGGCTCGCGCGGTGGCAATCGCTCCATCCCTCGTGGCGCGGATCGCAGCAGCGACTAATGCCGCGGCAAATGTGATCGCGAACACGAAACCCAAGCTGAATTGAAAGCGCCGCCTCATTTCCGCAAATAGAGCCATACGAAGCCACTCTGTTCTTCACGCATGAAGGTCGCGCGCTGCTCATAGACCTTCCTGTAGTCCTCGAAGGCCTTCGTGCGCTGGGCCTCGTCGGACGTGGCGGGAGTCAATTTCTCTCTGACGACCGCGAAGGCCTTTTGCCAGTCGGCGAACTTCTTCTTGAACTCGGCCTCGCTCAGCCCCTCGGCCGGCGCCCTAAGGGTGACGGAATCGCCAACCAGCAAATCAAGTTTGCCGTCAACATTTACGTCGGCGACCCAGACCCGCGTCGAACTTAACGGACCGCTCAAGTCGTTTTCGCTGACTAGTAGCCGATCTTCGAAGGGATCTGCCCCTGGTTGGATTAACCATTCAAAAGCGCCAAGTTCTGGCACCTCGCCCTTGCCAGCGGTGTTTTCAGCCCACTGCACGCCGCCGCTGGACGATCCGCTGACGAGATCGAGATCGCCGTCGCCGTCCCAGTCGATGACGAACGGATCGCTATGATTGCCCGCGATTCGCAAAATCGCTTCGCCGCTCTTGATCGCTTCCGGCTGGGGTTGAAACTTTCCCTTTCCCTCTCCCTGGAACCAATAAAACGTTCCGGAGAAGTTGCCCACGACCAGATCGAGTCGGCCGTCGCTGTCCCAATCGGCCGCGAACGGCCGCGTGCAGATGTTTTCGACCCGCTGCTGCTCATCCTTGATGGGGATGATCAGCGGCTCGCCGTCCGTCCCCTTCAGGGCTTCCGCCGTGCGAAACGTGCCGTTGGCGTTGCCGTGCAAGACCTGAAACAGCCCCGCCATCGCCTTTTCCAGGCGGGAATACGAGCCGGAGAGAATGTCGCGGTTGCCGTCGCCGTCGATGTCCACCAACTGTGGAGTCGAGCTGGTGCATCACCAAACGCCGGGCACTTCGGCGATTTTGCCATCGGCCTCCAACCACTCGCCCGCCGCGAATTTGTCAGCGCCAAGGTGTTTGTAGGCGCGGATCTTTCCGTTGTTGAATTGACCGACGAGCAGATAGTGGTTTCCATCGCCCTTGAGATCGGTCCAGCAGGGGGCCGCATAGCCGGGGCTTTCCACGCGAATGGCCTCGCCGGCCGCCTTGAGACGCACGGGCGGCTCGAAATCCGCGGCACTGGAAATCGTGCCGCCGCCGAGCAGGAGTGCGGAGAACAACAGCCGCTTCATGAGACACCTCCTCTTGCTGAGAATGGACTTGGCTTTACCACTGAGACGTCGACCACAATATACAGCCGAGTGCCTTGGGAAAGCAACACGCGGTAGTCGCCGGTAGCCTCGGAACGCCACAGAGGGCGTTCCCTACAGAGCGGCGCACCGCGAAACTCCTGAACTAAAAGCGACACCAGGTGTTGCACATAGCTTTGCGGCCGCGAAAATAGAATCACACAGAACGTCGCCCTGAATCCCAGACGCGGAGAAATACCTATGGCTGCCACCAATCATTTCGTTCCGCGGGCCGCGTCGATCCTTATTTCGATAATCGCCCTACAACTCGCCGCACCGCTTTGCTCCGCCCAGCCACGACCACGCCCCAAGGAAGTCGGCACCACGGGCAAAATGCGAATCGTGGTCGTCGATTCCGACGAGCGACCTGTGGCGAAGGCGGACATCCACGTTTCCGTGTGGACCGACGAGGCTTTCGACCATAATCGCGATTACGTCACCGACGCCGCTGGAAAAGTCGAAGTCAAGCTGCCGAAGACGCTGACGATCCTGCGCATCTGGGCGAGCCGCGATAGCTACGTTCCGCTGTTTGCGAATTGGTGGCCGCAGTTCCAGGACAATGGTTTTCCAATTCCTGACGAGTATACCTTCCGGCTAGCCGATGGAAGCGTCATCGGGGGCGTGCTGAAGAATGCCGATGGCCAGCCCATCGCGGGAGCAAAGGTCGAAGTGATGCACGTCGATCGCGTCGATACGATGAAGGAGCGACCGCTCGTCAACACCTGGCTCGCCTTCGGCGGGGATGCGCGCGTCACCGACGCCCACGGATGCTGGACACTCGACAACGTGCCGCCGGACGAAGAAGCTCAGGTGCGCCTGAAAATCAGCCATCCCGACTACATCAACGACCAATCGTGGGGCGAGATGCAGCAGCGGCAAGACGTGACGATGGAACAACTGCGGGCAAAGACCGCCGTCATCACCATGCAACGCGGCATCAACGTCAGCGGGAGGGTGACCGAGGCGAACGGCAAACCGATTGCCGGCGCGGTTGTCGTCTTTGGAGATCACCCGTATTCGCAGGAAGGCAGCCAGGAAGTGCTCACGGACGAAGACGGCAAATACCGCCTTCCGCCGTTGCCGGCGCGGCCGACCACGGTGACGGTCGTGGCGGAAGGCTGGATGCCGCAATTGCGGAGGATCGAAATCACGCCTGAGAACCCGTCGGTCGACTTCCAACTGCGGCCGGGCAAAATGCTCAGGCTGCGATTCATCGACAGTTCGGGTAAGCCAATTCCCAAGGTGTTCATTGGCATCGCGAACTGGCGCGGCGGCGAGTCGCTTTACAACAACAAGCACCCGAACGTGCTCGATACGAAGATCCCGCTGTATTCGGATGAACGCGGAATCTATGAGTGGAGTTGGGCGCCCGACGACGCGGTGACTTATTGGATTTCCCGGCCCACGAAGAATCCGACACCTGCCACCAGCGTCAGCTTGACCGCCGACGGCGCCGAGAAAACGCTGACGTTTCCGCTTCAACTGAGCATTTCCGGTTCGGTGTCCGACGTCGAGACGGGCGAGGCGATTCGCGAGTTCACCGCTGTGCCGGTGCTTGAGCTGGCAAGCGGTAAATTGCTCGTGGAACGCAGCCTCGCCAAACGGGCCGCCGGTCGCTACATGCTTAAAATGGAACTCAGCCCGTCGCTTAAAATGGAACCGAACCAGACCGCGTACCGCGTGCGTATTGAGGCGGCCGGCTTCCGAAGCGCCGTGAGCGACGCGAGCTTCCGATTTGGCGACGCCGACGCGACGTGCGACGTGGCGCTTCATGCTGCGCCGCCTGCGGCCGGCCGAGCATTGACCGCCGAGGGCAGGCCGTTGGAAGGCGCCACCGTCGTTCTGGTAACGCCGTCACAACCTTTGCACCTTGTCCAGGGACAGACGCCCAGAATACCCGCGTTCGGCCGCAATGTCGACTCGCGGACCACGAACGCTGACGGCAGCTTCGCCTTCCCCGCTCAGTACGAACGCTATTGCCTGATGGTGATTCACGACCTCGGTTATGCCGAAGGCACTCGCCGGCCGGAGGAAATGCCCGGCGACTTGACCTTGAGCGAGTTTGCTCGCGTGGAAGGTAGGTTGATGGATCATGGCCAGCCGATTGCCGGGGCCGAACTCACGCTCCAGCCGTTGCGCGTACGCTCGCCGCAATGGCCCACCCTCGAGGTGCGTTACGTTGCCGAGACCGACGCGGAGGGCCGGTTCGCGTTCGACCGCGCGACGCCGCTCAAGTGTACCCTCAGCTTCGCGCAGTCGGCGTCGAAAACAGGCGATGGAGGCTCGACGGAATCCGTGCCGCTCGACCTCCAGCCAGGTGAAACAACAACGATCGGCCTCGGCGGCGCCGGTCGCGAAGTTCGCGGGCAGGTGGTGCTCAAGGGCGGCGGGGCACGCGAAATCGACTTGAGCTATTCGCTAAACTATCTGCTCGGCAAGACACGGGGCATCAAGCCCCCGCTGGAGATCGCCGTCCAGCGATTCGACTGGCGAAAAGGCTGGAACGACCTATGGATTTCGTCGGCCGAAGGCAACGCGTATTTACAAACGCTTCACCATTATCGCGTGAATCTCGCCAGCGACGGGACGTTTCGGGTCTTCGTACCAAATGGTGACTATGAACTCGCATTCCATCTCTACCAGCGAACAGCAGACCGACAGGTGGCTGCCGTGGGAGGGAAGATTGTGCGGTTCAATATGCCCAAGGGTGAATCGGAACAAGGCGCCCTCGATCTGGGCACAATCGAAATCGAAGCGGCAATCGGGGCAGCACGCGGGAAACCGGTCTCGGCCTGCGAGATCGATCTGCTCGGCGCCGGCGGTCGCCGAACGTCACCCTAAATGGCACGGCCCATCACACGGCAATTACAGGCGAGGTTGCCGTTGCGGCCGCGCCATTTCGGGCGGCGTCGGGCAGGCTCTGCCACCATGCCTGCCAGCCGGCGGCCGACGGACCGCGGACTTCTCCCGAAATGCACTCCAAGGCCCAGCCGGCTTCCTCGCTCAGCAAAGGGTCGCCGCCGTGTAAAACCTCGATCAAGCGCTCGGCGCCCAGGGCAAAACCGAGCTCGCCCAAAATACGGACCGCGACGATGCGGTCCCGCCGCAATGCCGTCGCCTCGGCCACCGTGGCGAGCGGTTCGCGCAACATCCAAGCAGCCAAGTGCGGCGGCGGCGGTTGGTGTTCGCCCGGCGGTTGACGCTCGATGGAAGCCCGCCAGTCGGCCACGAGTCGATCGACATTCATGCCGTACTGTCTGGCCAGAGCCGCGGCGGCGCTGCGGCGGCGCGTGGGATCGTGCCAGAACTTCTGGAAGGCGCTCCGCCGATCGGGCGTCGAGCCTCGCCCGCAGAGAAACTCGACGAGCGACCAGGCCTGGGTGTTGTACTGAATGACCCAGGCGTGCAAGGCGCGATCGCCGCGGCGGCGCACGCGGCGAATCGTTCTTGCCGTGTGGCGATCGAAGAGTTCGCGCGGCTCCATGACACGGCCGGCCAGCAGCGCCGCTTTCATCCGCCGTCCGAGCCGCGCAGCAAGTTCGTCGTCGCCGTCATCGCGGGCCAGGGCGGAGACGAGGCCGTTGGTGAGCCAATCTTGCTGGAACTGCCGGTCGCAAAGTTCGAGCAAACGGTACAAGATCGGCGCCCGCAGCCGCATCAGCGGCTCGGCCGATTGCTCGCAGAGCTCTCGCTCGGCAAAGAGCATCTTCTTGAGGGGTGCAAGAAGATAGAGGCTGTTGAAGCGTGGGCCGGCAACTAACGTCGCCTGAATCTTGCGGGACGCGATGTCGAAAACCACGATCTCGTCGTTCCCGTTACGGGCCGCCAGCAATGCACCGTCGGGCGAAAAAACCGGCGCCGTCCATGTGTTCGGCGAGAAAAAGATCGGCGGCCCGGCAAGCGCGACCGCGGGTGAGCTATCCAACGGCGGATCATAAACTTCAATGCTGCCGCTATGTGACGACCAGGCGAGTCGGCCGCCGCCAGGTGCGAAAACCGGCTGGCAGCCGGCGTGTGCGGTGAGCGTGCGCACACGCTTGCCCGTTGCGACGTCCCACAAGTCGATGCCATAGCCGGTCGGCGTAGCGGCCAGACAGCTTGCTGCCAGAGTTTTTCCGTCGGCCGACGGCGCGATGTCGCTACCCACGCCCATCGGCAGCGACGTCAGCCGCCGGCCGTCATCCATGTTCCAGACGCGCGCCTTGTCATCGCTGAACAAGGCAGCCGCCGTCGAACCATCGGCCGAGACGGCCAGCTTCAGCACCAGGCCGCTGCGCGAACCTTCGCCGAACATTGGCGCCAGCAGGGCCGCCACCAGCCCGGCCAGCGTAATCCACATCAACAGATCGCCGAGAGTAAAACGGGGCTTGGACATGTGGATGCTCCACAGCGACGGAAGGAATGATGCTTCGAGATCGGCCGTCGGCGCGTCGGCGAACTGATCGTCACGCGAAAAGACAAGCACCAGGCACGATTATGAACCGTTGCCCAATTTCGCGTCAAGCTGCTCTTCAAGCTGAGTCGCCAAGCCCTCCAACTCGGAAAGGGAAAGAGTTGTCCACCAGTCCGGCGGGCTGTTTTCCTGCCCTAGAAACCGCTGCAGGTTTTGAATCCGTTCTGCTCGGCCCCTCTTGTAGCCTTCGTCGCGGGCTTCGCCCAGCGCCGTAAGGATGTCACGACGCCCCTTCAGGCTCGATTCGTATCTCTCTTGGTCCTGCTCGTTGAGCGCGGCCCGCTCCAGCATCGCGTACAATTCGCACTCCAGCCCCAGCGTTCGCTCTCGTAATTCCCATGACTCAAGGTCGGCCAACTGCTCAGGGGAGCTGACGTCCTCAAGCAGCAGCCGCTGGTAAACGCGAATCCACGTTACCAGTTCTTCGGAGTCTGCGTCGAGAATTGGGTCATGAGCCATTGGCCAACCTCGCATTGAGCTGGACCTCAAGCTGAGTGGCGAGGTCGGCGAGCTCTTCCGCCGACAGGGTCCGCAACTGTTTGAGAGGCATCACCTTCCGCCTAAGCGACCTTTGGAGGAATTGGATGTGTTCTGCGCGTCCCTCCGCGCGTCCCTCCGCGCGTCCGTGCTCGCGTCCCTCCTTGCGTCCCTTCTCCAACCCCCTCGCCACTCCCATGTCCTCCCGCTCGGCCATCGCCGTATAAACGTCGCGCTCCCATTTCTCGCGGGCTTCGTAGCGTTCGCGTTCGCGTTTGCTTCGCGAAATCATTCTCAGGTCCTCCAATGCCCAACGGACCTCCGGCACGTTCAATGCCTTTGGCAGGGCATCTATATCGAGTGAGGGCGCGTGCCGGAGGAAAAACAACCAGCGGTCGAGAGAGGTTGCCAATTCCTCTACCGCCTTTTGAAACTTCGTCAATTCCAGAATATGCACCGCCATCTGATCCGTAAAGAGCGTATGACGCTTGCGCTCTCGCAACTCGAAGATCAGGTGGTAATCGTCTAGCTGCGGAAACAGCGGTGTATCGACGAAGCACACCGCGATGGTGGGCCGCAAGATGCGAAAGTCTTTGCCTTTTTTTAACTGGGCGTGATGCAACCTGGACCAATAGTAGAGCGCCCGCTGCCGAAAAGCGCCGTAGGCGAGCAACTGCATTTCAATATTGAACTGCCGACCGGTTTCATCGCGGGCTTTGATATCTAAAACTGACATTTTGGCGTCAGGAGTTTCCCTGTCGTTGAAAGGGTTCAGCAACTCCAGGCTGACGATGTGTTGGCCAGCCGCGGGCTGCAAGACGGCATCCAGCAAGCTAATGAGCGCCGGCTTGCTCTCTTCGCGTCCGAAGACGTGCTTGAAGGCATAATCGACCTTGGGATCAATTTGGGGTTTCATGCTGCAATCATAACGGGACGGCTGGACGACTTAAACGGCCCACCGGAGCGGCTAGGATGCATGACTCGACTCACAAGGAGTTGCGGCGAGAGCGACCGTTGGCGAGAATGTCGTTTGGCGGTCGCCTCGCCTCGCCATGACCCCCAACTGCGAAAAGTCAGCGCTCCCAATAGCCATGCTCCTCAATCGGCGACAACTCTTTGACAAGGCAACAACCGGTCTGGGCGCCGTCGCGCTGGCAGCGCTGTTGCATGATGACGCGGCCAAAGCCGACGGCGCCTTGCCCGGCTTGCCCCACTTCGCTCCCAAAGCGAAGCGAATCATCTACCTATTTCAGTCCGGCGCGCCCTCGCAACTCGATCTGTTCGATTACAAGCCGCGCCTGGCCGACCTGCGGGCCAGCGAATTGCCCGACTCGGTCCGCATGGGACAGCGGCTGACCGGTATGACGGCCACGCAGGCCAGCTTTCCCGTCGCCCCCAGCAGGTTCAAGTTCGCCCGGCACGGGCAGAGCGGCGCGTGGCTGAGCGAGCTGCTGCCGCACACCGCCAAGATCGCCGACCGGCTGTGCTTCGTGAAGTCGATGCACACAGAGGCCATCAACCACGATCCGGCGGTGACCTTCTTCCAGACCGGCGCTCAGCTTGCCGGCCGGCCCAGCATCGGTGCGTGGATCGTCTACGGCCTGGGAAGCGAGAACCAGAACTTGCCCGGCTTCGTGGCCATGATCTCGCAAGGGTCGGGCAACCCCAACGATCAGCCGCTCTACGACCGCCTGTGGGGCAGCGGCTTTCTACCGACGAAATACCAGGGAACAAAATTCCGCTCTACCGGCGACCCCGTGCTCTTTCTTTCCAACCCGCCGGGCGTCGATGCCGGCACGCGGCGGCAGATGCTCGACGACCTGGTGAAGCTCAATCAAGAGCGGCTTCGCCAGCAAGGCGATCCGGAAATCGCCACCCGCATCGCGCAGTATGAGCTGGCCTGGCGGATGCAGTCGTCGGTGCCCGACTTGACCGACGTCTCCAACGAGCCGGAGCACGTGTTCGAGCTTTACGGCCCCGACGCGCGGCGGCCCGGCACGTTCGCGGCCAACTGCCTGCTGGCCCGCCGGCTGGTCGAGCGTGGCGTGCGCTTCGTGCAACTCTTTCATCGCGGCTGGGACCAGCACACGAACCTGCCGAAGCAGATCGTGGGCCAATGCCGCGACACCGACCAGGCCTCGGCGGCGCTGGTGTTCGACCTGGCGCGTCGCGGGCTGCTCGACGACACGCTGGTGGTCTGGGGCGGCGAGTTCGGCCGCACGGTCTACTGCCAGGGCCGGCTGACGGCCGAAGACTACGGCCGCGACCACCATCCGCGCTCGTTCACGATCTGGCTGGCCGGCGCCGGCATCAAGCCGGGCGTCACGCACGGCGCCACCGACGATTTCAGCTACAACATCGTCGAGAACCCCGTTCACGTTCACGATCTGCACGCGACGCTCATGTACTGCCTGGGCATCGACCACGAGCGGCTGACCTACAAATTCCAGGGCCGCTATCACCGGCTGACCGACGTGGCCGGGAAAGTGGTCCGCGAGATCCTGGCCTAGCCTGGATGATTCTGCGGCGCGTAGCTGGCTTCGTGAGAAGCCAGGCCGTAGCGGGCCTCTCAGCCCAGGCCGCGGTCGTAGGCATCTTGCTCGCGCTGATAGAGGGCCAGCACCGACTCGAATGTCTCGCCGGAAATCTGCCAAGAAGGGTTCTCGTCGGTGTAGGCGTTGGCGTGCGAGACGAATAGCCGGTGCAGAAACTTGAACAAATGCCGCGGCACCCGCAACGTGCGCAGCGCGTCGATCAGCCGCCGCTCGCTCACCGATTCTTGGAACAGCGTCCGCAGCGACGGCGTTTGCCCGTTGATGGCGCAGGCCTTCAGCCGGGCGTTGGCCACGTCGTAGAGGGCTTCGCCGGTCCAGCCCAACGACCGCACCAGGTTCTGCTTGTCGAGCCGGGCACGCTGGTAAAAATCGTGGGCCTCGCGGTCGGCGAAGTACGACAGTTCGATCGGCAGCAGCAGCTTGAAGCCAATGCCCGGATGCTTGAGAAACTTGTTGTCGAGCATCGGCCACAGCAGGGCCTTCATCTGTTCCGGCGAGCCGTTGATCAGGTGCGGCTCGTCGACGCGATCGACCAGCACGATGATGCCCGAAAAACCGAGCGTCCGCAGCACGCCCTGAAACTTGGCCAGCAGCTCGAAACGGTCGTCGGTGCGTTCCTTGGTGGGCAAGGGCTGCCCGGCCAGCTCGTCGACCGAAAAGTTCATCAGCACCTGCCGCAAGGGATTCGGCTCGTGATTGACCACGCGCAACTGCCGCATGATGGCACGCGCGCGCCAGTACCACTTCCAGCTTCGCGCGGCCAGTGGAATCCAGCCGGCGGCGGCGAAGACGTAGGGCCAAGGGCTGGCCAGCCAGTCCCATTTTTGCAGCCCCACGATGAGGCCGAAGACCACGAGCACCGTCACGATGCCCAAGGCCAGCGGCCAACGGGTGCGCCAGGTGTGAAAGCGCAGGCGACGGCGCAAGCGGTGCCAGCGCTGACGGAAGTTTTCGGCCGTCGATTGGTCGTAGATGGCGGCCAGCAGCAACAGGTCGCGCATTTGCGTGCGGTCGAGACGGCGAGGGTCGAGAGCGGGCGCGGGCGAGGCGGCGTCGCGGTGCCGCTTGTCACCCTCACCCCGGCCCGGGGCGCCCGCCTGCGGGCCCGGCGGGAGAGGGTGAGGCTTGTCGAGCAGGCGGTCGACCAACTGCGTGACGCCCAGCGAGAGGATGGCGTCCATGTGGTCCCACAGCTTCCAATAAGAAAGCACCTGTTCCAGGCGCCGGCGGCGGCCCAGCTTGTCGTGGAAGCGGTCGAGGAAGGGGTTGAAGTCGTCGTATTCGATGACGAAGAGTCGGCTGTCGGCGTGCTGGCGATTGTACTGCTCGACGTGCCGCACAATCTGCAGGCGCATGGCCGTTTTGCCCGCCCCCTTTTCGCCGAACACGATCGCGGTGGAAGGCTCCGAGGGATCGCCGTAGACTTTGTCCCAGGTGGGATGATGTGTGGTGTCGATGCAGAATTCCTTGAACACCGCGTCGGTCTGGGCGTCTTCTTCGGCAAAGGGATTGGCGGCGATGCCGTGGTGTTCGAGAAATTTTTGAATCTTCATGGGCCGTCCGTGAGATTTTGGATTTTCGATTTTAGATTTTCGATTGTCGGAATCGAAAATCCAAAACTGCGAGCGTGCCGCTCGCCTATTTCTCCTTCAAGCTGTCGATCATCCGCCCGAACGCCTTTTTGCTGTCGGCGACGGTCTGCTTGGCGCCGATCAGCTTGATGAAGTAGTTGCCGGTCTTCTTGCCTTTCTTGGTGGTCTCGATGATGGCGGCCAGCATGCGGTAGTTTTCGCGTTCGACGGTCGGTCCGCCGGCGAATGGCCCGCCCGGCTTGTCGAGGTAGGTGCCCGACACATCGACCAGCGTCACTTTTTGTCCGGCGATTTCCTTCTCTTCCACCTTGGCCGATTTGGACGTGTCCGATTCGTCGGACTGACGAAACTGGCCATACCAGCGGTTGACGTTGTCTTCGATGCTGCCGCCCGCGCCCATCACGGTCACGCGGGCGGGACGCGCGTCGCCGGTCACGGCCGGCACCTCGTATTCATACTCGATGATGTTGACCCTGGGCTGCTTTCGCTGCCACGAGTCGGGCACGGCCAGCTCAAAGCGGCCGTCGGAGAGCACCATCTTTTCGGCCTTGGCGTCTTTGTCGGCGGCAAAAGCCGTCGCGCCGGCGGCGAGGCAGAGCATTGCGGAAAGCATCGCGCCGCAAACGTTTCTCGTGTTCATAAGCGTTCTCTTGGTTGAGGGTCACCCTACGCCTTTTCCTGTTGCCCGCCATTTTACTCTTCCGGCGGTTTTGGGCCAGCGGTCGCGTCGGCCGCGGGCGAGACGATCTGTTCGCTGACCACCTTCCAGACAAGAAACGACAGTGGGATCATCGCCAAGAGCAGCACGACGATGGCGACGATCGGTCCCGTGTTCGACCGCTGCCGATAGCCGCGGGCCGTGCTGCTGCGTGTCGTGGCGGGCGCGGCCGCGGCGATCGGAAAGCCATCGGCCGCCGGAGCTGCCACCGGTGCGCCCGGAAACATGCCCGGTGCGACGGCTGCAACCGGAAACGCCGGCTGTGCCATGGCGGGGGCCGGTATCGGGGCGGCAGGCATCGGCATCGCGGGTGCCGCGGTTGGCAGGGGCATGCTGGCCAGCGGCGGCACGACGGGCGCCGCGGCGGGGGCGGGGCCGGCCGGAGGCGACGGGAGTTGAGGAAACACGGTGGATGCCGGCCGCCAATCGGGCCAGTCTTGCCGCCAAACCAAGGAATCGGCCGTGACCCGCCCTTCCTGAATCCAGCCCCGAAACTCTTCGCCGCTGGCCGGGCCATATTGGCTCGTGGCGCCCGGTGGCGTCACGTACCACTGCATTTGGGGCGCCTCGGCAATCGGATCGGCGGCGGCCACCGCGCCGACGGGTGCGGCGGTCGGCTGCGGCTGGTAAATCGTCGTTTGCTCAGCGTCGGCGACCAGGCCTCCACCGGGCGCTTGGACGGGGGCGGCCACGGGCGACGCCGCGCCGCCCTCAACCGGTGCCGAGGGGGCCGCGGGAACGGAGGCGGGTGCGGTTGGTGCGGCTGCAGCCTGCCGAGTGCCGCCGGCCGGCTTCGCCCAGGGCGAGCTTTCGGCCGGGATGTCGATCTTGGCCTCGCATCTCGGACAGCGGCCCTTTTTGCCCGCCAGCTCCGACTTGACATTCAATGCGCGTCCGCAGGCGGGACAGGTGAATTTGATGCCCATGATGTCAGCGACGGGTCTCTCGGCCAAAACGACGCGCTCGGCAGACTCCTGCCGCTCTTAACGCATTTTAGCCTAGCGACGTGCGGGGGGAAACCGGGACGCTCAACATCCGGCTGGTGTCCAGCAGTCCGTCGCACGATCCACCGTTTTCGATCCTCTATGGCCGCGACGTGCTTCGTCTTCCGCTCAAACAGGAATGACGGCGACAAGCGCAGGTCAGTCGCGATTACGAGGCCTGCGGCACGCGGCGCTGACCGACGACCTTGGCATCCAGCCATTCGATGGCCACGCGGCGGCCGAACTCGCGCTCGAAAGGCGCCGCGCGGCGGCGAGCGGCCCAGAGATCGACTTCGGGCGGTTCGTCGGACACCACTCGCATCGTGATCTCGTCGGCCGCGATCGAGACCAGAATGTCTCGCACCTGCTGCGTGTTGCTGCGATCGAACCCGCCGGCCAATCGCAAAATGGCCGCCAGCTTGCGCACACGTTGCTGGTCTTTGCCCGACAGCCGTTTGAAGTTCTTGTGCTTCTTCTTCGGCTCCTTGCCGCGGTGGTAGCGGGCAAGGTTGGCGATCAATTCAAGCTGGTGCGTCTGGAAACCAGCCAGCCGGCTGTGCAGAATCAAATGGTAGCTGTGCTTGTGGTGCTTCTCGTAGTCGATCATGTAGCCCACGTCTTGCAGTCGTGCGGCGGCGTCGAGCAGCAACCGGTCGGAAGTCGCCAGGCCGGCCTCGCCCATGACTTGCGACAGAATCTGCGTGGCCAGTTTCGCCACCTGCCGCGAGTGCTTCAGGTCGGCCCCGCAGTTGGCCGCGAAGCGTTCGATGGCCGCATCCTGGTCGTGCGGGTCGTCGCTCCGCGCGCCGCGCGATTGTTCCAGCATCATCAAGAGCAGGCCGTCGCGCACTCCGCGGTCGTGAACTTGCAGCCGATTGACGCGGAACCGCCGCATCAGGCCGTCGATGATGGCGACCCCGGCGAGGATGATGTCGGCCCGGTCGGGGCTGAGGCCGGGCAGATTGCGGCGGGCCTTGAGGGGCAGCTTTCGCAGCCGGTCGAGCAGGTGCCCGACTTCAGCGTGCGTGACTTCGTAACCGCGCAGCGGCAGGCCGGTTTGCCCTTTGGAGGCCATCACCATTTCGGCCAGCGTGGTGAAGGTGCCGCCCGAACCGATCATCAGGTGCGGCCAGAACACCAGGCGCTTGGTGTGTCGGCGCAGCTCGTGGTCGATGCCGCCCGCCAAGTTCTCGAAGGCCTCGCCGCCCGACTCCTGGCCGTTCAAGTAGAGGTCGGTCATCCGCACCGCGCCCAACGGCGTGGTGTAGACCTCTTCGATCGCTCTGCCGGAGGCCAGGATGATCTCCGTGCTGCCGCCGCCGATGTCGGCGATGGCCACGTTTTTGCCGTCGAGCTGAAAGGCCCGCGCCACGCTGGAGAAGGCCAGATGGGCTTCCTGTTCGGCGCCGATCACGTCGATGTCGAGGCCGATCTCCTGTTTTGCCCGGCGGCAGAACTCTTCGCCGTCGGCCGCTTCCCGCAACGCGCAGGTGCCGATCACCCGCAACTCGCGCACCTGATAGCCGGCGGCAATCTGCTTCATCCGCTTCAAGGCTTCCAGCGAGCGTTCGACGGCCGCCGCGTTCAGTCGACCCGTGGCCGCCAGGTCTTTCCCCAACCGGGCGGTGTCTTTTTCTTCCGTCAAGATGCGGTAGTTGCCGTCGCGCAGGGCCTCGGCCACCACCAGACGAATGCTATTCGTGCCGACGTCGATGGCCGCCAGGCGGTGCGCCAGGTCGGGCGAAAGGTAGTATTGTTGTTGTTCCATCGCGTGGGTGCTGGCCGGCAAGGTCGGTACATGTAACCATATCATACGCGGCGGGGTCGCGGGGAGACGGTTGACCGTCTCCGCCCGTCCCAGGATAATCGGTCTGGTTGCGTCTAACATGCTGTTTTTTCGTCGGTTCCGTCGCCTGTGAAACTCATACGTGAACTGACCGGCTTGCCCGATGGGCTTCGCGGTGGGGCCTTGACCATCGGCAATTTCGACGGCGTACATCTCGGTCATGCCCGGCTCATTGAACGCCTGGTGGCGCGGGCCCGCGCGGTGGCCGGCCCGTCGGTGGTGTTTACGTTCGATCCGCATCCGGTGCGCTTGCTGCGGCCGGAGCGGGCACCCTGGCCGCTTACCTGGACCGAACGCAAAGCGCGATTACTGCAGCAATTGGGGGTCGATTGGATCATCGCCTATCCGACCGATGAGGCCCTGCTGGCGCTGTCGGACCGGGATTTCTTCCAGCAAATTGTGCGCGACAAATTAGCGGCACGCGCCATGGTGGAAGGGCCGAATTTCTTTTTCGGGCACAACCGCACCGGCACGATCGATGTCTTACGCAAACTGACGTCGGCCGCCGGGATGGAGCTCGACGTGGTCGATCCGGTCGCGATCGACGGAGCGATTGTTTCCAGTTCGCTGGTCCGCGAGCTTATCGCAGGCGGCAAAGTCGACGAGGCCCGCCGCCTGCTGACGGAGCCCTACCGCATCCGCGGAATCGTTCGGCACGGCGCGGGGCGCGGCGCCCGCATCGGCTTTCCCACGGCGAACCTGGCGGGCATCGACACGCTGCTGCCCGCCGCGGGCGTCTATGCGGGCCATGCGTTCATCGACGGACAGCGCTGGGCCGCGGCGATCAACGTGGGCGCCAATCCGACGTTCGGCGAGCAGGACTTGAAGGTGGAGGTGCATCTGATCGACTTCCACCGCGCGATCTACGGCGAGCCGCTGGAGGTCGACTTCCTCAGCCGTCTACGCGACGTGCGGCCGTTCGGCGGCGTGGAAGAGCTGAAGCAGCAGCTTGCCCGCGATGTGGAGGCGGCGAAGGGGGTGGCGGATCCGACATGAGCATCCGTGACAACGGATTCTTCATCTGCGGTCGTCAATCAGGTGCGGTCGCCTTCTGTAGCGTGCGACAAGCGAGCTTGGCGGTGGATGGTTCGTGAACGCTCCGATTGAACAAACGAAACGCAGGTCGGGCGCCCGTGGGTGTTGCTCGTGAAGAAACGCCGAAGTTGAAACGGCTTCAAGAGTTCCGTGCTTCCCCGCAAGACTTGCAATGAGTTCGGCACGCTGGCTGCGATGCCCCCGATCACCCAGTCGCGGCGCGTGGCCGCGACATTCGGATGGGTGAAACTTACGACAGAGAAGGAGTTTTAGCATGTCCGCGAAATTCGAAATCGACCAGCTTGAAGAACGGATCGCCCCAAGCACCGTGGCGATCAGCCCCGTGAGTGCGGGCGTCAGCGGTAGTGACGGCGTCAGCGTCGGCCTGCCGCTGCTGGGCAACGTGTCTGTGGGCGTCAGCGCCAACGATAGCGTGAGCTTCAGTGGCGCGGGCCTCACGCTGCCCGGTCTAGGCGGGCTTCTCTAGCACGATTGTTGCGAGAGCACGATTGTTGCGAGCCACGCAGAAGGGGGCCGAGCGAACGCTTGGCCCTTTTCTCGTGCTAGCCCGCCGCCCAACCCACGGAGCGGCGAAACTCCTGTTCTTCCATCAGTTCCCCCTCGCGCACAAGCTGGACCCTCACCGGCGTTTCCGGCCAGCCAAGCGCCAATAGCAGGCGGTCGAACTCGTGCGGCGGACAGCGGCCTTGCAGCTCCATATACCAGAGTCGCTCCGCGCCGTCGTAGAGCACGCCGTCGATTTGCCAGGCCGGCCCCGCGGCCGCCACCCACACAAACGAACCGTCCGGCTCGACGAACATCCGCGGCAAGTCGGCCAACGACTGGGCCACTTGCTCGAACGTGCGGGCGAACATCGGCCGCGGACCGTCGGCGTCGGCCGGGCGAGGAAGTATGCGAATGTGAAAAGCGGTTGAAAGCATGGCTGCGTGGGGCATGAAGTTCCCAATCAGTTATGGTAAGACTCAGGCATGGATTTCCTAGGTCTCTCCGACAAATCGGTGCTGGTGTGCGGCGTCGCCAACCGCAAGAGCGTAGCCTATCATGTCGGCCGCGTGCTGGCGGAAGCGGGCGCCAAAGTGGTCTATGTCGTCCGCTCGCCCGAGCGCCGCGAATCGGTGGCCAGGCTGCTGGGCGATGCCGAAATCTACGTCTGCGACGTGGAACGTGAAGAAGAAATCGCCCGCTTGCGCGACCAGGTTGCCGCGCGGCACGCGACGCTCGACGGCCTGGTCCATTCAATTGCCTTTGCCGATTACGATGAATCGCCGCGGCCGTTCCACGAGACGTCGAAGAAGGCGTTTCTGCGGTCGATCGACGTTTCGTGTTATTCGCTGATCGCCCTTGCCCGTGCGTTCCAAGACCTGCTGGCCGCCGACGCCTCGGTGGTGACCATTTCAATTTCCACCACGCGCATGGCCAGCGAAAACTACGGGTTCATGGCGCCGGTCAAGGCGGCCCTCGATTCGTCGCTGGTGTTTCTGGCCAAGTCGTTCAGCCAATTCTCGCAAGTGCGGTTCAATGCGGTGGCGCCGGGCCTGTTGAAGACCTCGGCATCGGCGGGCATTCCCGGCTACGTCGATGCCTATCTCTATGCAGAACAGGTGACGCTCCGCAAGTCGGCCGTCCAGACGGAAGAGGTGGCCAACGTGGCGGCGTTTCTGCTCAGCCCTCGTTCGAGCGGCATCAACGCACAGCGGATCGTCGTCGACGCCGGCATGGAGGTGAACTACTTCGACCGCGATTTGATCGAACGGGTGATGCGCTCGTAGCCCGCTTGCTCCGCAGGGAAGGCTCCGAATCGCCCCGCGAAAGCGAAGACGCCACGATTATGCGCTTTTGCCCGGCTCGGCAAACGACGTCATTGCCGCAAGGCAGGCTTGGACCGCTCGGCAACGTGAGCCGCCGGTCGGCCCGACTCCGCCCGCCACCGCGTGAGGAGATCGCCACGCAAGCGCGCGGTGAACGCTTCGGCCCCTTCCGGCAAGAGGTGCTGTCCGTCGCAAAACTGCTCGTCCGTACACCACCCGCGGCAATCGACCACGCGCACATCGAACGCGCGGCGCACTTCGGCAAGGTAGGCCTCGATGCGCGTCAGCGCCGCGCTTGGATAGCGTCCGCGGAACAACTCCCCTTCGGGCAGCAGCAGCAGCGCGGCGTCGATCCGCCGGCGGCGGCAAACGTCGAGCATCTCGGCGATTGCTCGGCGAGCGACGTCGCTCACCTCGAAGTCGGTCAGCGGTCGGGTGTAGAGATCGGCACACCAGCGGCCGACCCGCTGCCGCTCGACGTCGTCGGCCGGCCGCAACGGGAACCGCGACCAGCCCGAAACATCGGTTTGCCCCAGCATCTGCTCGTCGCGCAGGTGCGCCTCATCGACCCAGCCGGGAGCGACTCGCCGCAGCAACTCGACACGATACGAATACCACGGAGAGAGGCGCGACACGATCCACCGCGAAGCCAGCTCGCGCGGCTCGAAGGCGTAGCGGCAAAGCACGCCTAAATCTGGCCAATCGAGCTTGCGCACGTCGACGGCCCGGCTCTCGCACCAGTCGCACGTTTGGTGCAGGAAGGCGGGGTGGATCTCGATCAGCAGTTGGGCGGGCTGCACGCCGGCGGAGAGCAACCGGCGCAGACACACCAGCTCCTGCACTGGACCGATTCCGGTCAGGCCGAAGTTGAATTGCCACGCCGCGTCGCGGTTTGCCGAGCTCGCGGCGCAAAAGCCAAACGCCATGCGAGACGTGCCCAACGCGAGCAACAGCGGCTGGCCGGAATGGGCTGTTTGTTGCGTCTTGAGCAGAGCGAGCTTGCGGCCATACTCCGGATGCCGCAGCGCGGGCCACCAGCGGTCGGTCAGCAGCGCGAAGGTCGCTTGCAGCGCAACAAAGAACAGCGTTCCCCAGACGAGCGCGCATCGTCCGCCGACAGATCGCATGACAGGGTTCAGGGTTCGGGGTTCAGGGTTCAGGGTTCAGGGTTCGAGGTTCAGGGTTCGAGGTTTCCCGGCGCGCCGGGATTCAGGGTTCAGCAATGCCGCCGTCGCGGGTGACGGAGTTTAGCCGCGCCACCAGAGCGGTCAAGAGCAAGGCAGGACCGCTCACTCCGCCTTGGCCGGCAACAGGGCGGCGATTTGGCCCGCCTCCAGCAGCGCCTGGGCACGTTCGACTTCGCGATAGTAATCGCGGCGTTCCAACAATCGGCCGGCCTCTTGGTCGAGAACGGCAATCACGTCGCGATGAAGTTGCAAGGCCGAGGCGGTCACTTGGGCGGTTACCGGTCCTTCCACGGTCTCGCGGATGGCCCGGGCTTTGTGGGGGCCGCACGCCAAGAGCAGGCATTGCCGCGACTCGAGAATCGTGCCCACGCCCATCGTGATCGCCAGCCGCGGCACCCGCTCGCTGCCACCGAAGAAACGTGCGTTGTCGCGGACCGTTTCCTCGGTCAGCGTCTTCAGCCGCGTGCGGCTGCCCAGCGACGAACCGGGTTCGTTGAAAGCGATATGCCCGTCGCCGCCGATGCCGAGCACTTGCAGGTCGATGCCGCCGGCCTCGGCGATCATCCGCTCATATTGCTGGCAAAAGGCGTCGAAATCGAGCGCGCGACCGTCGGGCACGTGCGTGTTTCGCGGCTCGATGTTCACATGGTCGAAGAGATTCTCTTGCATGAAGCGGCGATAGCTTTGCGGATGCGTGGGGGCCAGGCCGACGTATTCGTCGAGATTGAACGTCGCCACCCGCGAGAAATCGAGGCCCTCTTCGCGGTGCATGCGGACCAGTTCCTGATACATACCCAGCGGAGTGCTGCCCGTGGCCAGACCCAAGACGCAGTTCGGCCGCCGCCGCAGCAGCCGCGCCACGAAACGGGCAGCGGTCCGCGACACGCTGGTTGCGTCCGGTTCGACGATGACGCGCATGGATGAAGTCTCCTCGGTTCCGCAAGTCGGAACGGACAACTGCTTCAGTGCCCTGTTTCCAGGCGGCGAACGATCAAGTTGCCTGTGCCCAATCGCTTGCTCAGCGCGGTGGCGAAATCGTAATTCTCTTCGTCCGGCGCAGCAATATCGACGTTGCGGCACTTCGTGGCCGCCAAGGCGATGAGCTGCGGCATGGCAAGGTATCGCAGCGCGTTCAAAACGTCGGGAGCCTCCCGATCGTTCAGCCGCGGCGAAACAAGAGCCAGCGACACATCGTCGGCCGAGAACAACGACGCATACAGCGCGACCGCGGCCATCTCGGCCTCGCCGTGCAACGTCACGTCGCTCGCTTCGCGGCAGACAGGAACTGCGCGCAAGGCTTCCCACGCCCGTCGAACGTCCCAGACTTGCATCCCGGCCAACGTCTGACCCAGCAGCATGAAGCGGCGGCGGTTTTGAATCTGCTTTTTCTCGCTCCCGTCCCAGCGAGTCCGCCCCAGGCCGCGCGGCATGAACAGCACCGAAATGCCGTCCGATTTGTCCGCCTCGGCCGAAGGCGTTTCGGGCAAATCCGTATTTGAAAAGTCGTCCGCAAACGCCGCTCGCCAAGCGGCTTTCACGTCTGCGCTGATCGAGTTGTCGCCGCCGACAAAAACATGCATCGGCATTGCTCCGGGCTTGGTGTCTTTCCAGGCCAAGTAAATTCGCAAACGAACGTCCTTTTGACTGTCGAAATTGTATGCTTCCACGTGCATGCCGTCGCGATTGATCGAAGCCACCTGCTGCGGGTCCAGCTGCCCCGGCTCGTCCGGCCAGCCGCGAAAGCATTTCTCTTTCAAGGCCGCCATCCAACCATCGCGGAGCTTTTCCCACTGCTCTTTGCTTTCGGGTATTTCCGGCACTTGGGCCAGTGGCACAAACAGCTCGTGAATGCGGGTGTTGATCTGGTCGGCCGGCAAACCGTCGCGGAAGACTTGCAGCGCTTCCGGCGTAAAGTAGCTGACGCCTGTGTTCTCCACCAGCGATTCGCCGTCGCCCTTCAAGAACCGATTGAACCAACGGAAGGCGGCCACCTGCAGCTCCTGAATGTCTTTGTGCCCGCCGGGGCTGATTTGCAGGCCCAGCTTGTCGTCGGCGCCATACAGCCGATAGATGCGGCGGACCTTGGCGTGCAGCCGCTCGACGCCGTTCAAAGGAAAGATGCCGTCGCCGTCGGTGTTGGCGATCAACAACGGCCGCGGCGCCACCAACGCGGCCACCTGCGGATAGTCCCAGCGGTAGGTGTTGACCATGAACATGCAATCGCAGTGGCCTTCGACGCAGCCGTCGACCACGTGGTTTTCCAGGTCGGTGATGCCCGCCGTGGGGACGGCGGCTTTGATGCGTTCGTCGAGCGCCGCGGTCCACCAGGTGTACGCGCCGCCGCCGGAGCGTCCGGTGACGCCCAGCCGCTGGCCGTCGACTTCGGGCCGCGATTGCAAGTAGTCGAGTGCCCGCACGCAGTTCCAGGCTTCGACGCCGGCCGGCGTGTAGCCCCGCGAGTTCCACCACCACATGCCTTCGCGATAGGTGCCGTGGTGCAGTCCCTCGATCTCGCCGAGCTGCAGCGTGTCGATCACCAGGCAAACATAGCCGTTGCGGGCAAACCAGCCGCCGTGATGCTGATAGAACGTCTTGTTGCCGTAGCTCACGCCGTCTTTCTTCACCTGAGCATGCCCGCAGACGTAGAGCACGGCCGGCGCCGGCTTTTCCAGCCCTTTGGGCAGATAAAGATTGCCGGTCACGTACAGGCCGGGCCGCGACTGAAAGTGAAGGTTTTCGACAGTGAACCACTCGGTCTCATGCCTGCCGGTGACGACGGGCTTCAGGTCAGTGCGGGGCGGCATGGGATCGAGGCCGAGCATTTCGGCAAGCTGCCGCCGATCCTCTTCGCGTCGCGAGGTCCACTCTTCGAGCGAGCGGACGTCGGCCAAGCAGCGGTCGGCGAGCCTGCCGGTCTCGGCACGAAAGTATTCAGCGAGCATCCGGTCGCCGCGCGAGGCATCGGGCCGCGGCTCGTCGGCCAGTGCGGCAGAGGGAAACAGGAGGCAGGCGGCAAGAACAAATTGGGTTCGCATGGGCGCGTGATGGTGATAGGGCCATGGTTGGTTCAGGCTATGCTAGCTCAAAGCGTCGGTCAAGAACACGAACTCCGGCAAGGCTCGGCCTTTGACCCGATTCTGATGGACATGCCCTGCCACGCGTACCTATCGGCCCGCGGTGCGGCAGTTCAAGGGCCGCCCCGGGCCAGCCGCCGCTTCAACGCCTGGAATGCGTGTTTCAAGGTCCGCTTGACGGCGTTGACAGTCAGCCCAAGGCGGAGGGCGACCTGGGCCAGGCTGAGCTTCTCGAAATAGCGCGCTTGGACCGCTTGCCGCTCTTCGGCCGGCAACTGCCCGAGGGCGTCGCGCAGCTCCGCCCGCACTTCGAGCGCGGCCAGCATTTCTTCGGGCGAGGGCTGCCGTCCGTAGGCGTGCCGGCCGCTGTCGACCGCCTGTTCGTCGAGCGGCTCTTCGCGCGATGCGTCGTGCGATTTGCCCGCCGCGTACCTGCGCAAGACCGCGCACAGCAGGTTTTTGCAAATGGTCATCAGCCACTTCCGGTACTGCGCCAGGCTCGTGCCGCTGAAACCGCCGAAGCCTTTGAGCGCCAATCGACAGGCCTCTTGCGCCAGATCGTCGGGACCGTTTTTGAGGGCGATCTCCTTCGACAGCGCTCGGCTGAAGAAGCGCCTTGTTTTGCGCCAATAGCTGATGAGCAGCTCGCCGTGCGCTTCGCTCGAGCCCGCCAGGGCCTGGT
>DATLUO010000101.1 GCA_035533075.1 Pirellulales bacterium
CATCGGCGCTACCGATTGCCGACCGAGGCCGAGTGGGAATACGCCTGCCGGGCCGGCAAGAGCGAGGCGTATCGCTGGAGCGCGCGGCGCACGCCGGACGACAAGTCGGGCGAAGCGGCGGGCATCGAGCCGGCGCTCGCCGTGGCCAAAGTCGGGAGCTATCCGGCCAATGCGTTTGGGCTTCACGACATGCGGGGCAACGTATGGGAGTGGTGCGGCGACTGGTTCGACCGCACGTATTACGGCCGTTCGCCGCTGGACGATCCGCAGGGACCCGACCGGGGCTACCTCAAGGTCGTGCGCGGCGGCGACTGGATTTTCGTGGGCGAGCTTTGCCGCATCAACTACCCCATCATGTCTCCCTGGCAAAAAAGCCCGTTTGTGGGTTTCCGCGTCGTGTGCGAGGTGGGAGAATAGATTCCGTGCCATGACTGAAGACAGGCCCGAGCGAGAACCTGAACTGACGCCGCGGGAAGTCCGGCAGTGGGCCGAGTTCTGCTGCTGGACCACGCTGGCCTTGGCCCCGTTCCTCTATTGGGTCAACGGGCCCGCCGTTTCCACGGACCAGTTTGCCGTCAGAACGGCGCTGGTCGCGCTGGCGGCCGCGGGCGCCATCGGCCTTCGCCTCTTCGCCTGGCGCAGTCGCGGCCGAAAGTAGGAATCCAGCCCTCATCAAGTAAAGTACTCTGCCTGTTACGGCGAGGTGGTCAATTGCATCTCCGCCCGCACGGCGTCCATGGGGCCGTCGACTTCATCGACGCTGTCTTTGAAGAGATCGCCCAAGACCGTGGAAACCCGCGAGCTGCGGACCGATCTGGTTTACCGCCTGCGCGTGATCGTCGACAACGACGACGGCATGCTGCGGCAAGGCATGCCCGTGACGGTGACCGTCGATTTACGTCCGCAAAAGTGAGGCATCCCGGCCTGCCAATGCGGATATGCCTGCTCACTTGCTTCTCGTTTGGCTTCGCGACGGACGTGGCGCGGCGCGGTTACCGGCAGAACGGCCCGCTTCATTCCGTCGATAAGCTCCCTGATGGGTGCGATAAACCACATCTTCGTAGTCGCCGCGTTTGGCAAAGTAGACTGCTTGTTCCTCGACGCGGTCGGACCTCAACGCCAGCGGTTCGCTGCTCAAGCCGTGGTGGCTGCGCCGATACCGGGGAGCCGGCAGAATCGCGGCGTGCCCGGACCGGCGTCCGGAGTTCGTGCCTTCCATGTCTTTGAGCAGCGTCTCGGCCGGATTGGGTTCGCCGCCGTCGGGCACCGGCCCTCGTCCGCGTCCGATGGGTATCTCGCTGCCGCGGCGCCGGATCCGGCCGAAGCGAGGCTCCCCGAATCGCGGCGTGGGAGCAATGCCGCCCGAAATGCCCAGGTCGGTGCCGAATCCGTTGACGCCGGGCGATTGCTGGATGGTGTTCCCCCTCGGGCCCGGCAGCATGGTGCCGACATGCGCTCCGGGAGACGACGGGAACGTGCCGATGCCCACGCCGCTGCCGGTGAAGCCGGATCCGGCCGCTCCGGCGCCCATTCCGAAACCTGCGCCGTTAGCGCCTCCGGCCCCCATTGCAAATCCTCCGGGGGCAGCCCCTCCCATGCCGACTCCGCCCGGTGCTCCGGGGGCTATCTGGCCGAAACTACTGTCGCCGCCAAGCAGTTCCAACGCGGACGCTAAAACAATCGTGGTGAGCCACTTCGATGTTGTGACGTATCGCACGTTTTGCTCCTCAATCAACCTTCCCAATCATTCTACGCCCGCCGAGCCGCAACACAAACTCACCGGCATCAATCTGGTTGGTTGAACCTGCGGAGCTCCGCCGCGCTTCCACGTTCTCGGAGGCTTCACCGTCAGAAACCACCCGCGGACGTGCGGCTCCACAGATCGTAGCCGACCCACATCAGGCAGGCGTCGACCAGAAAGTGGCTGAGCCAGGCGCCGTAGAGCGTGCCCGTGCGGTGATAGAGCCAGGCCCAAAGCGCCCCGCCCGTCGCCACGCAGAGCGAGAAAAACCAGGTGAACGGGCCATAGCCCGACAGGAACTTGCCCACCACCAGCACGTGATGGGCCATGAAGCCGAGGCTGGAAATGGCGATGGCCGCCGCCAGCGGCAGGCTCTCGCGAAGCTGCCCGAACACGAACCACCGCCAGTAGTATTCCTCGGCCAACGAATGGACCAGGCAGATAAAACCGGCCAAGACGAGAAAGCCGCCGAGCGAGGCGACGCCGAAGTCGCTCATTTGATGGGCAATGGCCCGCGGCGCGTCGGCCATCACGGGAGCCGTCCGCAAGTAACCATAGTACAGCCCAAACATGGCCGCGACCGCCAACATGCCCAGCACGGCCCCGGCGCCGAGTCCCGAAAGCGAGGGTCGTACGACGGCAATCTTCCGCCGCTCGAACAGCACGACCCAGGCGATGGGAAAGGCGAACTGCACCACTTTGCTGACCACATAGACCGCGCGGGTGATCGGGCTGCCGGAGAGAAGCACGAAGTAGGCCAGCGTGCCGATGGTCGGCAGCGCCAGTGCGAAGCACATTGCCGCGAACTGGGCCGCTCGTGCTGCGGGCGTTGCTGTCGGATCGTTGGTCTGCATGGGAGGGTTCAGGGTTCAGGGTTCGCGGTTCAGGGTTCAGGGTTTCCCGGCGCGCCGGGATTCAGGTTATGCTCACGGGCACGAGCGGTCAAAGTAGACGTGCGGAGGACGCGCTCTTGCGTTACGATCAAAGGTCGGTCGGACGGTAGGCAGAGGGTCAATTCTCAATTTGCAATCTTCAATTTGCAATTTGCAATTTCCCCCAACCCCAACCCCCGAGTCCCGAACCCTGAACCCCGAACCCCGAACCCCGAACCCTATGCACCCCACCAACCTTGCCGCGCCTCTGGCCGACTGGCCGATCGTCATCCTCTTGCCGGTCGAATGGGGCAACCACGATGCGCTGCAGCACGTGAACAACATCATCTATTTCCGCTGGTGCGAATCGGCCAGGATCGAATATCTGGAAGAACTTGGGCTGTGGGGCATGATCGAGAAGGACCGGGTTGGCCCGATCCTGGCGGCGATCGGGTGCAACTACCGCCGGCCCGTGACCTATCCTGATCAGATCCAGGTGGGGGCACGCATTACCAGGCTGGGGCGCACGAGCTTTACGATGGAACATCTGATCTACAGCGAGGCCCAACAGGAAGTCGTAGCCGACGCGAGTTCCACCGCGGTCGTGTTCGACTACCGCAGTCAGTCGCCGATTCCCATTCCCGACGCCATGCGCCGCAAGATCGAACAGATGGAAGGCAAATCGCTGTCGTCTGACGTCACGCGTGCTCCTTGAAATACTCGTCGCTGGCGACGAAACCGGTGATGAGACTTTCATTCGTGACCCCGGCGGCAAACTGTCCCAGCCAAAACTCCAACCCCGCTTGATCCGGCTGGCGGCCGAGGTAGCGCATGAAATCATCGGTGATGCGTTGCGTTTCGCGTTCCGCGCCGGCCGCAAAGCCATAGGCAATGTCGGCCCGGTCAGCGCCGGCGGCAAGTTCAGCCAGCCAGAAGCTTTGGCCGGATGCATCCGCAGGTCGCCCGAGCAGGTCCCGATACATGGCGTCGATCCACGCCTGATCGGTTCCGCCGGCGCGCGCGTAGAACTCGGCGGATCCGATAAAGCCGGCTTCCAGCCGTTCGTCGGTCAAACCGTGATTCTGCATCTGGTCGGTCCAGTAGGCCAACCCGCCCGGATCGGCGGCACGGTTCAGATAGCGCTCGTAGGCCGGCGCGATGATGATCAGCCCGAAATACTCGGCGCTGTGGTCGATGGCATCGGCGACCGCCGAGCGGGGCTGCCCGGCGGCAAGCTGATTGCTCCAATAGAGCAACCCCGACGAATCGACGGGCCGCTCCAACACATCCCGATAGGCCGCTTCAATGAAAAGCTGATTGGCCGTCGGCGCCACCGTGGCCGTGGCCGTCGCGCTGGCGGTGCTGCCTCCGTCGTCATGCACCGTCACGACGACCTGGTAGCTGCCCGGTAGCGCGTAGTCATGGCTGCCGGCGATTTGCAGCGTCGTGCCCGACACGAGCAGCGTGCCGCCCGTCAAGCTCGTGTCGTCACCCCAGTCGATCGTGGCGGAATAGTCGGCGGCTGGTTCCCCGCCGCCATCGGTCAGGGTGGCGAGCACGAGAGGGTCGGCCGCGCCGCCGGAGGGCACTTGGACGCCGAGCGGCGACAGCGCGAGCGGAGCGTCGGCGACGTTGGCCGTGCTGGCGGCGGTGCCTTGTGCCCCGCCGACGTTCTTGACGGCCACCGTCACGGCCGCCCCTTGCGTTTCCTCGCTGTAGAGATGGGAGCCGAGCACGACGAATTCGCCGCCGGCCGCCGTGGTGACGGTGCCCGTCGACGCTTGGCCGTCGCCCCACAAGATAGTGGCCGAGTAGTCCGCGACGGCGCCTCCGGATTGGGCAAAGGTGGCAACCGGGCCGCTGAAGGCAGTCCCTTCGGTCGCGGCGATGGTGATGCCCTGCGGAGTGAGCGGCGGGTCGGCCACATTGGCCTGACTGACGACGGTCAGTCGATCGAGGGCGACATTGGTGACGACGACCGTAAAGTGCGTCGTGCCGGCCTGCTGGAACGTGTGCGTGGCGCCGATCGCAAATCCACCGCCGACCGCGGGTGCCACCGTACCGGCGCTGGTCGTGCCGTCGCCCCACTCGACCAGGGCGGAATAATCTGCGGGGTTGGTGCTCGAATCGTCGCAGGTGGCCACAATACCACTGAAGGCCGCGCCTTCGAAGGCGGCGATGGTCGCCCCGGAGGCCACAAAGTGCGTGCTGGCGACGTGGACCGAAGCAGGCACGATCGTGCCGCCGCCGCCAATGTCGTTGACTTGGATCCTGATCTGCAAGCCAGCCGCCGGCGCGGTGTAGGTGTGCGAGCCGCTGACCACATAGGCGCCGCCGGGCGCCGCAAGAACGGTGCCCAGGCTCGCTCCGCCGTCGCCCCAGCCGATCGTGGCCGTGAAATCATGCAGCGGGGCACCCACATTCAAGTCGGTGAACGTGCCTACCGTGCCGCTGAACAGCGCGCCCTCGGTGGTCGCAATCGTCAGCGGAAGTCCGGGCGTCAGCGGCGCATCGACCACGTCGGCCGTGCTGGTGGCGGTGGCGCTGCTGCCGGCGACGTCGCGGAGGGTCACGCTCACTTGCCGGGCAGCTTCCTCGGCATAGAGGTGGCTGCCGCTGACGACGAAGCCTCCCGCGGCGGCATGAACGGTGCCCGTCGCCGGCGCGCTGCCGTCGCCCCAATGGATGGTGGCCGTGAAGTCGGCGGTCGTGGCATTGGGATTGGCATCGCTGAACGTGGCCACCGCGCCGGCGAAGGTGACGCTCTCGGTCGCGGTGAAGGTCGCGGCGTGGGCGGTGAGCAAGGCGTCGCCGGCGTTGGCTTGCGAATCAGCGGTGGCGGTGCTGCCACCGCGATCGTCGATGGTCACGGTTATGGGTACGTTCGCCGCCGCTTCGGTATAGGTGTGGCTGCCCATCACGACGAAACTGCCGGCGGCGACCTGCGAAATCGTGCCTGCCGAGGCCGATGTGCCGTCGCCCCAATCGACGGTCGCGGTAAAGTCGGCGGTGGTGGCATTGAGGTTTGCATCGGTGAAAGTCGCCACCGCGCCGCTAAAGTTCTGCCCTTCCGTGGTGGCGATCGTCGCGTCGGCCGCCGTCAAAGGCGCGTCGGCAACCGTGGCCGCGCCCGCGGCGGTGGCCGCGTTGCCGCCTCGGTCGCTGATCACAACGATGATGGGCAAATTGTTCGCATCGTCGGCATAGACGTGGCTGCCGGTCACGACGAAACTGCCGGCGGCGACTTGCGAGAGGGTGCCTGCCGTGGCCGACGTGCCGTCACCCCACTCGATGGTGGCCGTGAAATCGGCGGCCGCGCTCAGCTTGTTCGCGTCGTTGAACGAAGCCACGCTTCCGGCGAACGTGCCGCCTTCGGTCAGCGACAAAGTGGCGCCGCTGGCCGACAGCGTCGCGTCGGCGACGTCGATCGCCGTGTCGGCGGTCGCGTTGGCGGTGCCTGGGGCGATGTGACGCAACGTGACGTGGGCCGTGTCATTTCCCGCCTCGGCATAAACATGGCTGCCGCTCACCGTGAACGTGCCAGCCTGGCCGGTGACGTCGGCGGTCGTCGTTTGCCCGTCGCCCCAATCGACCGACGCCGAAAAATCGCTGGCCGGATTGCCGGAATAGCTGTCGGCAAAGGTTGCCAGCAAGCCGCTCAGCGTTTGGCCCTCGGTGGCCGAAAGGGTCGAGCCCTGACCAGGTCCCAGCGGCGTCAACGTGTTGGCGTCGGCCACCGTGGCGCCGCTGGTCGCCGTGGCCGAGGCCCCGCCGAGGTCGTGGATGGCGACGACCACGGCATCGCTTACATCGACGAACGCATGGCTGCCGCTTACCGTGTAGTGACCGGCCGAGCCGGCGATCGAAGCCTGGGTGGTGCCGCCGTCGCCCCAGTCGATCGTGGCCGAATAGTCCGCCACGTCGCCGCCGCCGGGATTGGTGTCGGCAAACGTGGCCACCGGACCGGTGAACGTCTGACCCTCGCCGCCGGCGATCGTCACGCCCGCCGCGGTCAACGGATCGTCGGCCACGTGTACGCTCGAAGTCGCGGTGGCCGTGCTGCCGCCGGTGTCGTCGATGGTGACCATCGCCGCGTAGGTTCCGCCGATCGTATAGGTGTGCGTGCCGGCCACGGCGAACCCCGGCGTGCCGGGACTGCCCGATACCGTACCGGTCGTGGTCGCGCCGTCGCCCCAGTCGATCGTGGCTTGGAAGTCGCCCGCGGCGCCGAAGGCGCTCGCATCGTCGAAGGTGGCGACGGTGCCGGAAACCGCCTGGCCCTCGGTCGAGTGCAACGTTGCGGCGGTCGCGGCGATCGGCGCGTCGGCGACCGCGGTCGTCAGCGTGGCCGTTTCCGAGATGCTGCCGGGCGGAAGATCCGCGATCGAAACCACGGGCGAATACGTTCCCGCTTCGAGGTAGACGTGCGTGCCGCTCAACGTAAAGTGTCCGTTGGGTCCGCTGACGGAGGCGGTGCTGACCGTGCCGTCGCCCCAAGCGATCGTGGCCGTGAAGTCGGCGGCCGGCGCGGCGTAGGTATCGCTGACGGTGGCCACCTCGCCGCTATAGGTTTCGCCTTCGGTCGCGGTGAAGGCCGCGCCGCTGACGGAAAGCGTGCCGGTGTCGGCCACGGTAATCGTGGTTTGGTCCGTGGCGATGGCCGTGCCGCCCACGTGATCGACCGTGACGCTGAACGGAAAACGGCCTTCGCCGACATACGTATGGGCATCGAAAACCACGAACGCGCCGGCCGCCCCCGTGATGGTGCCTAGGGTCGTGGTTCCGTCGCCCCAAACGATTGTGGCCGCCAGCTCGCCGGCCGTCGTGGCGAGATTGCTATCCACGACCGTGGCGATGGTTCCTATGACCGGGGTGCCTTCGGTGGGCGCGATGCTCGCCAGCGTCGCGCCGAGCACGTCGATATCGACCACGCTGGCCGGGTCGTCGATCGCGGCCTGGCTGCCGCCGACGTCATTGATTGTGACGGTGGCGGTCATCGAGCCGGCCTGCGCGTAAGTGTGGCTGCCGACCACATTGAACCCCGGCGCGCCGGGACCAGCCGCGGCCGACACGATGCCGGCCGACGACGTTCCATCGCCCCAGTCGATCGTGGCCGTGAAGTCGCTGGTAGTGGCGTTCGGATTGGCGTCGGTAAACGATGCCACGCTGCCGCTGAACGTCGCGCCCAGCGTGGCTGCGATGCTCGCTTGCGTGCCGGTCAACGGCGCATCGGCCACGTTCGCCTTGCCGGCGACGGTGGCACTCGCGCCGTCGAAGTCGCGGACGATGACGCTCACCGCCTCGCTTGCTTCGTCGGCGTATGTTTGCGTGCCGAGCACCGAGAACTTGCCGCCGCCGAAAGAAACCGTGCCCGCGGCGGTCGTGCCGTTGCCCCAGACGATCGTGGCCGTGTAGGCGGCGGTCGATGTGTTGCCGTCGCCGTCGGTGAAGGTCGCGACGGGGCCGCTGAAGGCGGCGCCTTCGGTGGGCACGATCGTCAAGCCGGTCATCGATAGGCCGGGCGAGGCCACGCTCGCCACGGCGCCGGCGTTGGCGGTGTTTCCCACCGGGTCGCGGATCTGGATGGAGATGTTTTTCGGGCCGCCAAACATGTAGGAGTGGCTGCCGCTGACGGCAAAGCCGCCGGCCGTAAGCGAGGTGACCGTGCCCGACGCGCTGGTTCCGTCGCCCCAGTTGATCGTGGCCATGAAGCTGCCGAGCGGGAAGCTTTGCGCGTCGGAAAAAACGGCCAGCGTGCCGTTGAAGGAGACGCCCGTGGTGGCATCGACGGCCGTCCCCTGCGCGGCCATGCTGACTCCTTGGGCGCTCACCAACGCGCCCAGCAGGCCATGCTGGCCGCCGTCGCTTCCCGCGGAGAAGAACAACTCGTTCGGATTGCCTACGGTATTTCCATTGCCGAAACTGAGACCGCGCAGACCGTCGATGGTCAGCGGCGAGCCGGACGGCAGCGTGAGCGTTCCCACCAACGTTCCCGACTGCGGATCGAAGGCATGGATCAGTCCGTCGCCGTTGTTGGCCACGAGCAGGTCGTTGCCGAAATCGCCGAAGTTCGAGGGCGCCAGCGCCATGCCCCAGGGCGCGTTGAGCGGCTGGCCCGCGATCAGCTCTTTTTGCAACACGCCGTTTTGATTGAAGACGTCGACGTAGCCGTCACCCGCTCCGGCCACGGCGTTCTGTCCGCCGGCGTCTTGTTGGGCATAACTGACGTAGAGTTGGCCGCCGATGTTGACGACGTTGTAGGGCGCGAATCCGGCGGGCAGGTTGGGATCGTTGAATCCGCCCGATGGCATGACCGGCTGAAACGTGGCGTTGAAGACGTCGATGCGGTCGTCGTGAAATTCGGCGGCGTAGAGGAAGTTTTGCCCGCCGTTGTTGCCCAGGGCCAGGCCGGTATAAACGGCGCCGCTGGTGGCGGCCGCAAGCTGGGCCTGCGTCGAGGGAGCGGGCGGCGGCACGTCCGTGTTCCAGCCGCTGATTTGTCCGCCGGTGGCGGCGAACAGAAACGAGGCCGGCCCGCTCGATATTCCCGATTGCACGCTGAAGTCGCTGGTGCCATTGGTGACGACCCCGGTTTCGGCTCCTCCGGGAACGGTGACCACCAGCGAGTTGGCCACAAAAGCCGATCCGCCCACGGCGCCGTCGTACTGGGTGGCGACGCCCGTGCCCTGGTCGGCGACCCACAGGTTGCCCCCGCTGCTGCCCAGCGCCATACCCCAGGGGTTGACCAGGTTCGCGTCTTGGATGAGTGCGGTGTTGGCCTGATCGCTGACCAAGTTCAAGGGCAGGAAGCCGCCGGTGAGCAGCCAGCGCGGCTCAAGCGTTTCGGGCATGCGTTGCCCGGCGCGGCGGCGCAGCAGACACCGTCGAACGCGCGTGCGCTGTGCATCTCGCCAGGCAGTCATCTGCGGCGCCTCGGAGGGCGTGGTGGGTCAAGCGGCGGGTCCTGCCCCCGTCAATGCCGTAAAGCCTACCGACAACCGGCCAGCGGGGCAAACAAAAAGCGACCCGGCGGGAGGATTTCCCGCCTATTGCCGCGTTTGGCGAGCGGGTGGTCCCGCTCCCGTAGCCGCGTCGGCAGCGATGCGCAGCCCCAGGTTCCATCCCCGATAAGTCTTATACTCCTGCCCCCGGGGCGGTGGAATGGAAGTCAACGCCAATGCGAGCCGCGGATTGTCTCCCAGCCGGTCAGAGGCGGCCATTCCATAATACCGGCAGTCCGACGTCCACTCCCAAACGTTTCCCAGGATGTCGCGCAGCGCAAACGCATTGGCTTGCTTTCCCGCGACCGCGTGAGGAGCGTCGGATGATTCGTCGGCGAGCCATCCGTATTTTGTGGGTTGCGGCTGATACGCTGTTTCCGCTTGCTGGCCGGCCAAAAAACAGTACGCGAATTCCTCCTTCGACGGCAGCCGGAAGCGCCACGGACCGGCCGGCACGAGTTGGTTCAGTTTGTCGACAAACGCCTGGCAATCGTCATAGGCGACGAAGGCGATCGGCAGGTCGTCGGCGCGGGCTTGCTGTTCCCAAGGCACCGCCCCCATCACGGCAATCCACTGCCGTTGCGTCAACTCGGTCTGACCCAGATAGAAAGACCCAACTCGCCCATCGGAGCTCGCGGGAATTCTGACCAGACGTAGCGTGGTCTTCGGCGCCAGCACAATATCCACATATTTGTCGTCTCCGGCGGCTGGACCGGCAAAACCGATCGGGCCGGCGTCTTCGACGCGTTTCTCGGCCCGCGTCTTCATCAGGCCCGTGAGCTTGGGCAGGGCAAGCACGTACCAAAAGGCGGCTCTGCGGCGGCAAGCTGGGCGTTGGTTGCCCTCAGCGACCTCGGCGAGGTCCCACCAATTGTCGCCGACCGCCAACTGACGTTCCGCTTCCGCTTCGCTCTCAAGATCGGCGAGCGCGGCATCCCGCAACTTCCCTTGCGATGACTTAGCCAAGTGCTTCAAGCCGGCCGGCCAATCGTTCATCTCGAAGCAGAGGTATTTACCGAGCGTCTCGTTGGCGGAAGCGTCGTCCGGGTCGTCGGCCAACTCGCGCCTTGCCTGCGCCAGCACCCGTTCTCGCGCGTCGTGCAGCTTGCGCTGCTTCTCCAGGTCCGCACGCTTGTTGGCGACCTGCTTGCGGAGGGCCGGATCCTTGACGCGCGCGGCGACGGTCTGGGCCGCCTTGGCGGCGCGCTCGCCCAGGTCGTAACGCGCGGCCCGCGACAACTCGTCGATCAGGTCCATCGCGCCGTTCACCAGCGCGATTCGCGCGTCGTTCGCTCGGACCGTCCGGGCCGCTTCTTCCAAGGTCTTGATCTTGGCCGCGGGGGCGTCGAAGACGAAGTAGCGGGCCAACGTTTCGTGGGCATCAAACGTCAACCGCAGGTCGCCTGCCCTGGCAGACAGATCGGCCGCGGTCGAGATCAATGCGGCCCGCTCGGACGGATCGGACGTTTCAGCGACGGCGGCCAGCAGTGCCCGCGCGGCCGCCGCCTTGTCGTCGCCCGCCAGTTCGCGTTCGTACGTCTCGCGAATCAGACGTTCGGCCTTGCCCAATGCGTCCGCGCTCGGCAGGGCCAGCCTGGTGGGGGCGGCCGCGCGGGTGTCCTTGGGCGCCGCGTACCTGGTTCCCTCGTCAATTCGCTCGGCCTCCGTCGACGCGGCGACGGAAGCCGGCGCCGCCGAACCTGGCGGCGGCGAGTCGACGATCTGCGGCCCGGCGTTTGGCGCCACTTGTGCGTCGGGCGCGCCCTGCTGGCCATCAGTGACCTTTCGATCGGTGCCGGAGCCCCCTGCCGCGGGCATCGGCGTCGGGTCGCTTGAGGAAACCGCCGATTTCGTTTCGCCACCGTCCTGCGCGGGAGAGTCGCCCGGCGTCCGCGCGTTTTCCACCTTTTCATCCACCTCGTGCGCGGGTACCGCGGGTGGCCCGGCCGCGGCTCTGCTTTGAGTGATTGACGGAGCGACCGTCTGCGTCGATACCTGGCGGCCGCTCTTGGCACTTAGCCAGACGACCATCGACACGACCAGCAGCATTCCGGCGGCAACGACGGCCGGAGCATGCCAAACCGGCCGCCGCTTCCGGCCGGTCCCTCGCAACGACGGCGAGATTCCGTGCCTCTGGCCGGTGTCGATCGCGGCGAGCAACTCTTCTCCGTCGGTCTTGGTGCTCGGGCCGGCGGCAGAATCACGCATCGCGACCGCCGACTCGCCACGCAGCTTTTCGTCGTAGGCCGACTTTTTGTGCGCGTCGAGCAGGCAAATCTTGGCCGCGGAAAGCTCGTTGAGGATCTTTTGCGACAGCGCGGAGTTCTGGCCGGTCTGGTAGTTCCGCACATGCGCCATGCGCTGATCGGCCGCCGCCTCGATCACGTCGGGGTCGTCCTCGAACCGCTCGACGCCCAGCAGTCGGTAATGGTTCGGCGGCTGGTACTTGGGCGGAATGCCCAGCCATTTGCGATAAGGATCGAAGCTCTCTCGCATGGCTCCTTCGGTTTGCTGGATACGTGGCCCACGTACAGCTTACCGCGCAGACTTGCGGCAGTGAAGGACGGGCCGCGTATCACCAGCCTTTCCGCCGCTTGGCCATCGCCTTCTTCAGGGCGCGGTCGATGCGGTCGATCGTTTTGTGCGACGCGGTGTAGCTGCCGCTTTCGATGCGGGAGATGGTTTCTTGCCGCGTGCCGGCCAGGCTGGCCAAGTCTTGTTGCGTCAGCCCCGCAGCGCGACGGTCGCGAATGACGTCGCGGGCCAGCGAAACACGCGCATACTCGACCGCCGGAAACCGCCCCTGCTTGTCCGGTTTCGGCAAGGGCGGCAAGCCGTCGTCGGTGATGGGCACCGATTCGCTCGCCTTGGCGCACAGCCGATCGTATTCCGCTTCCGGCAACAAAACGAACCGCTGGCCCGCCACTTCAATTCGCTGCAACGCAATCACGTTTCACCCTCGTCATAGAATCGGTCGCGATGCCCGACGCGCTCCACACCAGTTGCTGCGCCTCGACGCGAAACTGTAGGCGATAGTCGCCCGTCCGCAGCCGATAATGACCAGCCAGGTTGCCCCGCAACGGTTTCGCTCCGCTGACATCTGGCCAATCGGCCAGCCGCGCCAGCAACTCGACCATCCGCGACTTGATCGGCTTGGGCAAATCGCCCAACGCTTTCGCGGCGTCTTGCTCGAGCAGTACGTTGGGTATGATTTTTCTATGATAGCATTATGCGTATTCCAGTCAATCTTCGTCGGGGACCTGCGGGGCCATGTCAACGGTTCGCCCAGATGCTACAATCGTCCCCATGCCCGCCGTTCACGCTCTCGACTACCTGGCCGAAAAAACGCATCCGCCGGCGCCCGCGCTGTGCGTCTTGTTCGGCGATGAACCGTTCTTGAAGGGGCTGCTGCTGGCCGAGTTGCGCAAGACCGTGCTCGGCGACGGCGAAGCCGAGTTCGCGCTCACGCGCTTCGACGGCCGCAGCGCCGATTGGCGGACGGTCTCGGACGAGCTGCTCACCGTCGGACTGTTTGGCGGCGGCCGCAGGCTGGTGGTCGTCGACGATGCCGACGATTTCGTTTCGGAACACCGCGGCCACTTGGAAGACTACGCTGCCCGGCCCAGCCGCACCGGCACGCTCGTGCTGGTGGTGCCGTCGTGGCCGGGCAATACGCGGCTGGCGAAACACACGGCGGCCAGCGGCTTGGCGGTGGAGTGCAAGTCGCCGCCCCAAGCCCGGCTGGTCAAGTGGCTCGCCACGCTGGCCCGCGACCGGCACGCGGCGAAACTCGAACGCGAGGCCGCCGAGTCGCTGGTCGAGATCATCGGCCCCGAACTGGGCCTGATCGACCAGGAGCTGGCCAAGCTGGCCGCCGCCGCCAACGGCCAGCCGATCGCCGCCGATCTGGTGCAGCAGCTTGTGGGCGGCTGGCGCGCCAAGACGGCCTGGGACATGCTCGATGCCGCCGTCGAAGGCCGCACCCGCCAGGCGCTGGTCGAGCTTGACCGCCTGCTGCTGGCCGGCGAAAACCCGATTGCCATCATGGGCCAGATTGCCGCGACCTTGCGTCGTTTCGCCGCCGCCACCCGCACCATCGAACAGACCGAAGCTTCCGGCGGGCGGCCGAACCTGCGGCAGGCACTGGAGCTGGCGGGCTTCAAATCGTTCGTGATCCAGAAAAGCGAGGCCCAGCTTCGCCGCATGGGCCGCCAACGCACGGGCCAGCTTTATCGCTGGCTGCTGGAAGCCGACCTGGCGCTCAAAGGCACCAGCTCCGCGCCCGCCCGTGCCCGTACCGTGCTGGAGCAGCTCGTCGTCCGCCTCGGAGCGGGCGCGTAGGGTGGGACCAGCGAGCTTGCGAGCGCCGGCCCACCATCACAGGGTTCAGGGTTCAAAAATACTTGAATTGACGTTTGCCTGACGCCTGACGCCTTTCCAACGGTGGGCCGGCGCTCGCAAGCTCGCTGGTCCCGCCCTACCCCTGACGCCTGATGCCTGCCCTCGATGTCTGACGCAACTCCGCAATTCGCCGTCTCCGTTCGCGATCAAAACCGCCGCGCGTGGGATGCGCTGGTCCGCAAGAAGCAATGTTTCACGACCCCGGCGCCCGACGACGACCTGCGTGATCCGCTGGGCACCGCCGACGCGCTGGGCTGGCTGGGCGGCAGCGTTGCGGGCAAACGGCTCTTGTGCCTGGCCAGCGGCGGTGGACGCCAAAGCGCACTCTATGCCAGCGCAGGGGCCGAGGTGACGGTGGTCGACCTCAGCCCCGAGATGTTGGCTCTCGACCGTCAGGTGGCCGCCGAGCGCGGGCTGAACATCCGGGTGATTGAAGCGTCGATGGACGATCTCAACGCGCTGGCCGACGCGAGCTTCGAGATTGTGTTGCAGCCGGTAAGCACCTGCTATTTGCCCGACGTGCGGGCCGTGTATCGCGAGGTGGCCCGTGTGACGGCTCCCGGCGGGCTGTATCTCAGCCAACACAAGCAGCCAACGAGCTTGCAAGCCGCCGTCGGGCCTTCGGCGAACGGCTATGAAGTGATCGAACCGTATTATCGGTGCGGTCCCTTGCCGCCGGTCGTCGGCAGCCGGCACCGCGAAGAAGGGACGGTCGAATTTCTTCACCGCTGGGAGGATTTGATCGGCGGCCTCTGTCGCTGCGGCTTTGTGATCGAAGACCTGGTCGAGCCGTTGCTGGCGAAGCCCGACGCCGCCGTCGGCACCTTCGCTCACCGTTGCGGCTACCTTCCGCCTTACGTGCGCATCAAGGCCCGCCGCCTGGGCGTGCAAAGCAGTGAGCCGCGGATTTGGCTGCCGGGATAAGGTCGCGTAGGCTGGAAAGCATGGCACGCAGGTCTCGCACGACGACGGTCTGGCGGTCACGATTGAGACGGTCGCAACAGTGACTCAAGTCAGTCCAGGGTTGCACGACGCCTTCCTGGTAGACGTTCGCCGCCGCCACGTAAGCCGCCTGCAGGTCGCTGGCCAGTGCCATTCGCCGCACTCGAAGTGAGTCATCGAGCAACTCGATGCGGTCAGTAACGCGGCACTCGCCTGCCGCGTCGAACTCGAAGCGGCGCGTGTGCCGGACGGGACATACGCGGCGCGCCGTAATCAGCCTCCGCTGCAGCAGCCGCCGGACCGGCGTTCGCCACCAGCGGCCCACAAGGCACATCACGAGATGAAAGGCCGCCTGTTTCAGCGGCGTAGCCGTCTCGTGCCGCACCCAGTGCAGGTTGCCCGACACCTCCAGCACGCCCGATTCGCTCCAATGTACGTCGCGGCTCCGATCGTGCGACTGCGATACCGCCTGGCGGCCATCCGTGGTCTCGATAATGAGTCCCGCATCGGTAAACGGAGAGTCGGAACCCGCGAACCGCTTGAACACCCCCAGACGCGCCGCGGACACGACGGTGTAAGACTTCCCGGCGCGGTGGACCAGCATTCCCGCGTGCGGCAGGAATCGGACGAGTGGCCGCTCGGCCGCCGGCTGCGGCGGAGGCCGCTCCGCGGACCAATCGAGGTAGGCTTCCATCAGGTTGGCCAGCCGATGGGCATACATCCGGTCGTCGTCGAAGGAGGCGGTTTTACCTTTGGCCAACGATTCCAAAAAAGCGTCAGCCAGGTCGGCGGCGGCCGGGTCCCGCCCGGCCAGCAGCTCGAAACCGTGCGGATAAAAATGGTACGTGCCGCGGCTGCCGTATTCGCCGCCGTAACTGCCGTCGGGATGAAGAAACAGCCGAGCGAAGGCGACGGCTCTGTGCAGCGGCTCATCGAGCCGCTCATCGCCCGTCATCCGCCGCAACTTGGCCAAGGCGTCGATGGTAACGGTCTGATAGCCCGGATCGGCGCCGCCATACTCCTCGAACCAGCCTTCGGAAGACTGCCACGACAACAGCCGGTTCACGCGGTCGTCGGCGGCAGCCGAAAACGTCCGGTCGCCCGTGATTTCGGCCAGCCGGGCGAGTCCCAGCGCGGCCAGCGCGTGGTGGTTGGCCAACCGGCCCGTTTCGTCGTGGTTGGCCACCCATTCGGCCCGCCGCTCGAGCCAGGCCACGATTTCTGCATCGTCGAGTTCCAAGAGTTGATATGCCCGCGCGGCGGCCTGCAGAGAGAAGACCGCCGCCCCAAGCGCCCGCTCGAAGGGATAATAATCGTCGCAGGAGCCGTCGGCGTGCGACGACCGGGCGGCGAACCGCAGTGCGGCGATGGCCCATTCTCTTAGTTGCGGCTCCGCGTGCCAGCGGTTGCCTGGCAACCGGGTGGTGTAGATCAGAGCCAGCGGCAGGACCGCTTCTTGATACATTTCGCTGGGGAAGCTGGCGGTGCGATAGTGCCAAAACTGGCGGTCGAAGCAGCCGTAGCTGGCGTGCAACGGATTGCGATCGATCGCGCCCAGCAAGCGCGGCACGTGCGCCAGCGCCGCCTGAGCGTAGCGCAGCCGCGCGTCAAGGTCGCGCCGGAAAGGGAATTGCAAATTGCAAATTGCGAATTGCAAATTGCAAATGGATGGTGCAGTCAACGTGCGTTCCTTGTTCTCAATCGTAAGGTGGGACAAGCGAGCTTGCGAGCGCCGGCCCACCGAAAGCGACCTCCATCACGGTGGGCCAGCGCTCGCAAGCTCGCTTGTCCCACCTTACGGTTCCCAACGCCTAACGCCCAACACCTCTTACTACCTCCGGTAATGCGCCACGATCACCTCGGCCAGCAAGCCGATCATGCACGTCATAAACCCGGCCACGAACACCACGATGTCCGATTCCTGCATGCTGCCGGTGCTCCACCAATCGAAGGCGGTTTTCGCCGTGCCCAGCGCCATCAGCAGGCCCGACAGCGGCAAAAACACTTTCAGCGGCCGGAAGTAGAGCACGATCCGCAGTACCGTGCTCAAATACGCCAGCGTGTCTTTGATCGGGTGAAACTTGCTGCGGCCGATGCGCGGCCGGTACGCGGTAGGCACATACTTCACGGCGTAGCCATTGGTAAGAAAGGCCAGCGTCATTGTGGTGACGCAGCTAAAACCATCCGGCACGACCCACAACCAGGGCAGCATCGCCTCGCGCTTGAACGCCTTGAGCCCGGTGTTCAGGTCGGGGATTTTATGGCCGGTCAGATACGACGCGAGCTGGCGGATAAACCACTTCGTCGGCTTGCGCAGCCAAGGGAGCGTTCCTTGCTCGCTGGTCCGGGCACCGTTCACCTGATCGTAGGCGGGAAACCACCGCAGCAAGGCCGGTATGGCATCGGCCGGGTAGGAGCCGTCGGCGTCGAGCATGACCACGATTTCACCCCGGGCCTGGCGAATGCCCACCTTGCGGGCAGCCCCGGCGCCGCGGTTTTCGAGGCAGCGGACCACGCGCACCGGGCATTGCCAGCAGTCGGCGGCGAACCGCTCGGCCCGTTCGGCGGTGCGATCGGTCGAAGCGTCGTCGACCACCACGATTTCATAGCATAGCGGCTCATCGGCCAGCGTCTCGACAATTTCGCCGAGCACCCGTTCGACGGCCTGTTCTTCGTTGAAGGCGGGCAGCAGCACGGTCAGCTGGACCTGCACCTGCGCCTCGGCCGCCGGTGCAGCCAGCAACTGCGTTTGCCAAGCTTCCATGCCTGGTCTCCGTGGGGTACGCTCTCTGATTGACGTTTCCTGCAACGGCTTATACCACGAGCCTTTGGAATGACCAAAGAGCAGTTTACCGACGGCCATGGCGCCGGCCCCGTTGCCTCGTTAGTTGCCTCTTTAGCTGCCCGGATTCAACTGTAGCACCACCACTGGCGGTGGATGAAAGCTAGCCCAGCCACGAGACGCACGTCGTCGGCTCCGGCTGAAAGGTGAAGCATCCATTGCACTTTGGGCCCCATTAGAACGCGCACTCGCGAGTTTGCACTCGACTCGCCATAGAAGCGGATCGTGAAGAGCGGCATGCGAAACGTCCATGTTGGTCCCGCTTTGAGGACGAGACTGTATCTATTCAGAAGGACGCTTCGCAACCGAATTGTTCCCACGACTTCGCCGTTTTGGAGTATGTCGGAGCGAGGAGGAAAGCGCGTACGTCGACGGATCCGAAGAACTTCTTTCTCGTCATGGTCCAGCAGCACAAAGTCTGGCCTTCGAAAGAGATTGAGGAAAGAGTAGGCACTCCGACACGGTTCCGTTTGGTAATGCCAGCGCATCGTAGCGGCGTCCGGTTCCGACGCTTGGAACCATATCGATCCATGGGCATCCGATGCATAGCTGATTTGAAAGCAGTAGCATACGCCCCGCTCAAAGTCATCGGCAGTTAAAGGTGATGAGTGCATTTGTAATGGCCCACGCATCTTGGTTCTTGGCGGCGGCCGCGGGGGCGGAGGGTCGATTCGAGGCCAAGCCGCGTCGCCAGCCCCTTTAGTTTCGCCTTACCACAGCCGCCAGGCCAGCGCCGCCAGGGCGGTCAATGCGGATAGCAGTAGCAGGTCGAGAATCGTGAATTGCAGCCGCCCGCGCTCGTGCAGCCGGTCTTTCAAGGAACCCAGCAGGCCGCCCACAATCGCACCGTAGCCCGTGAAAGCGAAAATCGACGCCATGACCAGCCCCCACTGGGCCTGAATGCGGGCAAAGCTCTTCTCCAGCACAAAGCAGGCACTGACCGTGGCTCCCAGCACGGCGCCCAGAAGCACGAAGTCGACAATTCTGCGCCCGCGGCCTTGCGGACGGTCGGGGTTGGCGGCCAGATGCTCGTCGAGCAGCCGGGCCGCCTGCTGCCGGTCGCTCATATCGACCAGCACCTGATCGCGTCCGTCGCCGCGCCGGAACGACGACGAAATGCCGTGGGCCAGCAACAAGTCCTGGAACCGCTTGCGCACCTCGCGGTCGTAAAACGAGGCGATCACCAGGCGGTCTTCCGGCTTGAGTCCCTCCGCCAACGGCCCGACGGTCGCTCCGCTGGGCGCGTGCTCCTGAATCGACGCCAGTGCCGAGCGAATTTTGTCCAGGCTCTTCGGCGGCGTGGGAGTTGCTTGCTCTCCCGCCCGCCGTTCGTCTTCCGGACTTGATAAACTCATAGCCGCCTATTCTCCCACCAACGCCAGGGCGGCGTTCATCATGCTATCCGACAGGTACATGGCGGCGGCGACTCGGTTTCTTTTCAGCTCACCAAATCCTTCATCTCTCGCACGGCTTGCTGGAAGCCGACCATCAGGGCCCGCGCGACAATGCTGTGGCCGATGTTCAATTCGCACATGTTTGCGATGCGGGCCACCGGCAGCACGTTGCGATAGGTCAAGCCGTGGCCGGCGTGCAGCGTCAGGCCACACGCGACAATTCGCGCCGCGCCGCGCACCAGCTTGTCGAGCTCGCGCTGCTGCCGCGTGCCGTGGCCGGCCAGGGCAAATTGCCCGGTGTGCAGCTCGACGGCGTCGGCGCCCAGCTCGCGGGCCGCGTCGATCTGCCGCTCGTCGGCGTCGAGGAACAGGCTCACTTCGATGCCGGCGTCGTGCAATCGCTGCACCACGTCGGCCACCTTCGAGCGTTGGGCGAGCACGTCGAGGCCGCCCTCCGTGGTCACCTCTTCACGGCTTTCGGGCACGAGCGTCGCCTGCCGCGGCCGGACGGCGCAGGCGATGCCCACCACCTCGTCGGCGCACGCCATTTCCAGGTTCAGCTTGACCGTCACCGTGTCGCGGAGCAGCCGCAAGTCGCGGTCTTGAATGTGGCGGCGGTCCTCGCGCAGGTGAATGGTAATGCCGTCGGCGCCGCCCAACTCGGCCAAGGCGGCGGCCCAGACCGGGTCGGGCTCATAGGTCCGCCGGGCCTGGCGCACGGTCGCCACATGGTCGATGTTGACGCCAAGATTTGCCATAAACGTTCGTCCTCCGCTTGTGAAAGCGGCAAAAAGCCGAGATTATATCGCCTGACCTGGTAGCTCACGCAAAAGGAATCCCGGCGCGCCGGGACTCGCCGCCTCTCAATTATTATACAAATTCATGGACACCGCGCGTTGGTTGACGCTGATTGCCTTGTCGATCTTGCTGGCGGAAGGGTTCGCGCTGAGCGTCTTTCCTCGCCAGTTCAAGGAGTTGCTCTCCGAGGCCGATCCCCGGCTGCTTCAGGCGGCCGGCCTGGCCGAGACCGTGGTGGCCGCGGCGCTGATGGCGGGGATTATGATGCAATAAGGGGCGATGGCTGCCCCAAACGCGTCTGAACCCTGAACCCTGAACCCTGAACCCTGAACCCTCTCTCATGCCCGCCTCTCGTGCCAGCGTCAACGCCTTGGGAAAACTGCTCTCCGCCGCGGCTGAGCCGTTTTACGTCGTCGCGGCCGACCGGCGGATCGTGTTCCTCAACGATGCCTGCGCGTCGTGGCTCGGCATCGAGGCCAACGAACTCGTCGGACAGCAATGCCAGTACGGCACCGCGGCCGAGGGTCCGGCAGCGTCCGCCGTCGCCGCCGCACTTTGCCCGCCGCCCGAGGTCTTTGCCGGCGGACGGACCACGGCGCAGGTGGTCTTGCCTTCGACGTCGCCAGGCGCAGCGCGGGAAATCGAGTTCGTTCCACTTCAGGCGTCTGACGGTGCATGGCTGGTGTTGGCGACCGTCCGTCCCGGCGGCGCGGCGGTCGACGACGAGGCGGGAGCGAGTGCCACGCGGCTGCACGCCCGGCTGCAACAGTATCGCAGAAAGCTGGCGTCGCGGTATCACGTCGACCGGCTGCTTGGCGACAGCCCCGTCATGCAACGAGCACGGGCGCAGGCCAAGTTGGCGGCGGGCAGTGCGGCCAGCGTGTTGATCGTCGGCCCGCCCGGCAGTCACCGCGAGCACTTGGCCCGTGCGATTCACTACGGCGGATCCGGCGCGGCCGGCCCATTGGTGCCGCTGGCCTCGGCGCTGCTCGACGCGGATCTGCTGCAAGCGGCTTTGCGCACCTTGGCCCGCAGCAAGTCGGGCGAACAGCGCCCCGCGACGCTGCTGCTGGGCGATATCGATGCCTTGCCGGAGGCGGCGCAGAACGATTTGTCTCGGTCGTTGTCGGGCGGCCGGTTTGCGGCCCGCATCATCAGCACGTCGCGTTCGACGTTGGGCGAGTTGGCGGGGCGGGGCGTGTTTTGCGCCGACCTGGCCTGCTTGTTGAGCACGCTTTCGATCGAGCTGCCGCCATTGGGCGAGCGTCTCGCCGACCTGCCGCTGCTGGTGCAGTGGTACGTCGAGCAGGCCAATCTGCGGATCGGGAAGCAGGTAGGGGGATGTTTGCCCGAAGTTCACGATCGCCTGGCCGACCATGCCTGGGCCAACGATTTGCAGGAGTTGGAAGAAGTGATCAGCGAGGCGCACCTTCACGCGCAAGGCCCGCTGATCGGCTTGCAAGACCTTCCTCCGCGCCTGGCGCTGGCGGCCCAAGCGAGCGCGCGTCCGGCCAAGTCGGACGAGAAGATCGTGTTGGAAGAGTATCTGGCCAAGGTCGAGCACGAGTTGATCGTGCGGGCACTCAAACGTGCCAAGGGCAACAAGACCAAAGCCGCCCGGCTGTTGGGCATGACACGTCCTCGGTTCTATCGCCGGCTGGTGCAGTTGGGACTGGAGACATAGAGACATGACCGTGCTCGTCGAGAACACGGCGGGCCACCCCCCACCATTGGCCAACTGACAGATTCTGTCAGTTGCTCAGGCGTTCCGGTCGGCTGGAGAACTACGAGACCTGGCTGGTGTTTTCCGTGGTCTTTATTCCCATCGCGCCGCTGGGCAAGAAGCAGATCCTGAATCATTGCCCGCGTTGCGCGCGCCACAACGCCGTCCCGTTCTCGAAATGGCAGCAGGCGCAAAAAGAGGCGGTGGAGACGGCCGCCGCCGAACTGGCGGGCAACTCGCACGATCCCGACGCGGCCATCAAGATGCATGCCACCTAACCCCTACGCCGCGCCTTCCAGCGACGGTCTGTGGGTCGAGTCGGATTGGCCAACCTTGCTCGACCTTTTGGAAGCGGCGGTGGTGCTGGCCTTCATCAATGCGGCGCTGGTGGCGTTGCTCTTCCTGGTCGACGACGAGCGATTGTACTTCGCGCTCTATTTTTTTCCGGTGGTGCCGGCACTTTTGGCCGCACATCGCTACCGGCAGCGTCGCCTGCAGAATCCGCCGCTGGCTTTTGCGTTGGTCATCGCGCTGGAACTGACGGCGCTCGGCGCGGCGCCGAACTATTTCGTCGCTGCCGAGTGGGGCGTGTCGGGGCATCCCGCCATCGAAGTTGCCGTGGGCAGCTTGGTCACGCTCGCCTGTTGTTTCTTGGCGCAGAGATCCTCTGCCGGCCGTTGACCCGCCTAGGCAAAGAATTCCGGCACCACTTGCCCGCCATCGACGGGCTTGATCGGCCGGCCGATGGGGCTCATGTATTCCTTGCGGCTGTCGACGCCCAATGCCTGATAAACGGTCTGGATCAGGTCCTTTTCGCTGACCGGCCGGTCTTTGACCGACTCGCCCGCGTCGTCGGTCGCGCCGATCACCTGTCCTCCCCGCACACCTCCGCCCGCCATCACCGCGCTGAAGGCACGGGGAAAATGGTCGCGGCCGGCGCGAGGGTTGATCCGCGGCGTGCGGCCGAACTCGCCCATCCAAATCACCAGCGTCTTGTCGAGCAGGCCGCGCCCGGACAGGTCGGTCAGCAACGCGGCAAACGGTTGGTCGAGTTGTTCGCACAATGATCGCGACCGCGTGAAGTTCTCCAAGTGCGTGTCCCAATTGCCCAACACCGCCTCGACGAACGTCACGCCCGACTCCACCAGCCGCCTCGCCAACAGACAGGCGCTGGAGTAGGCCCCCGACCCATAAGCCGAGCGGACCGCATCCGGCTCGCGCTCCAGATCGAACGCTTCCATTTGCGTGCTCTTGATCATTCGCGAGGCGCTGGCATAAAGCTTTTCGTGCTCGCCTGGCGAGGGCGAGCCGCCCGTGCGGGCGGTTTGCAGGCGCGTCAGCAGGTTCAACCGCCGGTCGAAGTGGCCAAGGTCGGTGGTGGGGCGGGTGTTTTCCGGCAAGCGGCCCGCGGCGGCCACCACAAAGGGATCGTACTGCGTGCCCAAAAACCCGCCGCCGGCCGTCACGAGTCCTTGTCCGATGCGGACAAACGAAGGCAACTCGCATTCGGACCTGGGCAGTTCTTTGGCGACGACCGAGCCCATCGCGGGATACTTGACGCTGGCCATCGGCAGGTACGAGGTATGCATCAGGTAGGTCGCGCGCTGGTGCTCGCCTTCGCGCGTGGTCATCGAGCGAACGACGGCCAGACGATCGGCGACCGTGGCCAGCCGCGGCAAGTTCTCCGCAAACTGCACGCCGGGAATCTTGGTGGCGATGGCCTTGGTCTCACCGCCGTTGGCGTGCCCCGGCTTTGGATCGAAGGTCTCGAACTGGCTCGGTCCACCCTGCATCCAAAGCAGGATGCAGGCCGTTCCCTGCCGCCGCAGCTCGTCGGCACGCAGACTAAGAGCGTCGGTGAAGCCGAGCGCGCCGCCAGCCGCGCCCGCCGCAGACAGCGTGCGCAAGAAGTCGCGCCGACCGACGACGCCACGGCGGTCGACGGCCAACTGAAGATGATGCCGTATCGCGGTTTGCATGAGTCGGCTCCTAATTGCGGTACAAGAATTCCTCGCTGTTGATCAGCGACCAAAAAATGTCTTCGAACGCCTCGGCACGATTGCCGCTGGTCTTCACGTGCTCGCCACAGACTGCCAATTCCGCGTCGCTTGGCTCACGGGCCAGACAGCGCAGATACAACTCGACGGCAACCGCCTCGTCGTCTTCCGTGTTGGCCAAAAGTTTCGCCAGCACGCTCTCGCCTTGGCGTGCCGAAAAACGCTGGTTGACCAACGGCGAGTTCATCATCATCAGCGCCTGGGGGATTGTGCTGGCGATTTCGTCTCGCCGCACGCTCGGATCGTAGCCAAACTGCTGGGCGAACTGGAACCGCGGCCCGCCGCGAAAACCGGGACCTGGCCGGGGAGCGTTCTGCGGCCCGCGGTCGAAAGAGGCGCCCACGGCCAGCGACAACGCATCGAAAAGCTGGTCGGCCCGCAGCCGATAGCTCACGTTCGCGGTAAACGGCACTTGGTCTGGCAGCCGCCTCGACCGGCTCTCGCGCTGGTAGCACTGGCTCGTAACGATGGTCTCGATCAGCCACTTCACATCGTAGTTGTGGGCCACGAATTGCTGGCAGAGATAATCGAGTGTCTGCGGCGCCGACGAATGCCGGTCGGGTCCGATGTCGTCGATCGGATCATAAAAGCCCTCACCGACCAATTCGGCCCAGATGCGGTTCACGAACGCTTTGGCAAACCAAGGGTTGTCGGGCGAGGTCAGCCAATCCGCCAGCGAAGTGCGCCGTTCGCTGTCGGTCACGCCCGTCGCCAGCCGCTGGCCGGTGGCGAAGAAGACCGGCGTCATGGCTGTGCCCTGGCTGCTGGGATCCTTCAGGTCGGGCATGTAGTGTTCCAGCGAGCCCCGGCCGGTCATCATGCCGGGGCGGCGCATTTGCGGACCGAAATCGAGCGAGGCGATCGCGAAGCTGGGCGGCATTCCCTGCCGGCGCCGCAGCGACGCGCGTGGGAAGAAGGCCGCGAACTCATGGAACTGCTGCCGTTTCCAGCGGTCAGTCGGATGGTCGTGACACTGGGCACATTGAATCTGAATGCCCAGGAAGATGCGCGAGACCTCCGAGGCGACCTCGACCGGCTCAGCCAAATGGGCCATAAACAGGCCCGTTTCGCCTTTTTCGAAGACTTCGCCTTGGGCCACGATGAACGACCGTGCGATCTCATTCCAGCGAGGCTGATTGTTGAACTGCTCGACGAGGTAGCTCTCCAGCGATCGCAAGGCAAACAGGGCCTGATCGGCCGAGCGGCGGTAGAGGATGACGTCGCGCCAATAGCGGCCCCAGTTGCGGCCGAACCGCTCGTCAGCCAGGAGCCGCGTGATCGCCGCGGGTCTTTTCGTGGGCGACGAGTCGAGGCAGAAGGCCGTAACCTCGCCCGGCAGGGGTGGTTCGCCGACAAGGTCGAGATAGACGCGCCTCAAAAAATCCTGGTCGGTCGTCAGCGGTGCCGGCGAATCACCAGCGGGCAAGTCGGCAAAGACTTCCTCGGTCAGCAGTCGGTCGATTTCCGAAGCTGCCGCCGGGGCTGATGCCGACGGTTCATCGGCCGATGCCGGATTCGACGTAAACGCCGCCCACATAAGGCATTGGGCTGCGACCGCTGTCCGCAAGGCTTTGGCAATCATGCGACTTGGACCTTGGAAACGAGTGCAAGTTGTTTGGACATCAGATCAAACCCGGCTGCGGCGGAAAAGTTTCGGTAGCCCGCTTGCTCCGCAGGCGGAACGCGGCCGAGAATGAGACGTTTTGCCGCGAGGAAACGCGGTGGCTGGGGCAGAGCTTGGCCGGATAGCGGCTGGCGCCGTTCAATTGCGTGGCGGCCAAGCGATGCCCCGGTGGTGCTGCTACCGGGGCATCGCTTGGCCGCAGGGCGTCTTGGCAAGTCCAGCCCCGCCCGACCAAGCTCTGCCCCAGCCACCGCCCATGTCTGATTCTCGGCCGCGTGACGTATTAATCACCCTCGGGCTCGAAAAACATCACGTGTTGCCAAGGGAGCTTTTCATACTCGTCGACCAGGCGAAAACCGTTAGGCGGAATTTCCTTCATGATCTGCTCCCTGCTCATCTTATGCTCCAGCTTGATCGGCACGCTCGGATCCTCGAGCCGGAACTCGACCAGCGCCAGCCGGCCGCGCGGCTTCAGCGCCTTGCGCATCGCCACAAGCATCTGTTCCGGGTGCGAGAACTCATGGTAGACGTCGACCAGCAGAATCAAATCCACCTCGCCTTCGGGCAGCTTCGGATCGACGACCGAGCTTTGGATGCGCTCGATATTGTTCAGCCCGTGCTCCTTGGCCCGCAGCTCGAGCAGGTGCAGCATCTCCGGCTGAATATCGACGGCCAGCACGCGCCCGGCCTTGCCGACGAGCTTGGCCATCTTCAACGTGTAAAAGCCGTTGCCGCAACCCATATCACAGACCGTTTCGCCCGGCTGGAGCTTGATCGCCTTGAGCAGCGTGCGGCAATGCTCTTCTTTCTCGCGCGATTCGCGAATCAGCCAATCGGCGCCGTGATAGGTCATGGTGGGCGCGATCGTGCGGCCCTTATATTCCGTCAGCGGCGGTGGGACGGCGGCGGTCTGGCCGGATGCCGGCTCGGCCGCGGTCGTAGTGCCGAAGGCGAAAGCGGCCAATGCCGCAATCACCAGCAGCGTGCCTGCGACGCGGTCGCGAACAGCATTTGAGGCAAGGTTTCGAGGCAACACTCGCATGGCAGCCAAGGCAAAAACGTGGAGAGACCGAATCGTTTCAGTATAGCCGGCGTGTGGTCAAAAAACTCTGACGATGGCGAAGCCGGTGGCAAATCAGGACTTGGCGGCGGTCGGTCGTAAAGCTTCGCCGAACCCGTTCCCATTTCACACTAACCCGAAGCGCAAGCGAGGTTTTGTCGCCTTTTTCACGTTCCTCGCTAGCGCTTCGGGTTGGTGTACGGCACCTGCGTACCGGGTTCGGCGAAGCTTTACGGTCGGTCGGCGAAGATTTCGTCGGCACGCGGAGTGCTGGCGGGCGGCGTCGGGGCGGTTTTCCGCGGTGTGCGCGCGCCGGGAGCGCAGCTTGCCGGGGGGAAGCCTTGGTGGTTGGCGGGGGCGCGGGCGAGAAGAATCAGGCGGCGCGGCGATGGTAGTAGTTCAACAGGCCGCCCAGCCGCTCGCGGCACTCGACGTCGCCCGTCGCCTGGCCGACCTCGGACCCCGGCTCGATGATCTTGTTCTCGAGCCCTTGATGGTTTCGCTCGCTGTGATAGTGGATTACGAACTCTCTTGTGGCATTTCGCAACGACTTCTCGGGGGTGCCGCTCATGCCCGAGGTCCGACAGATCCAAGACGCGGACTTGCTGCGGCAGATTTTGACCAGCATCAACATGCCGACACTCCGGAAGCCGTGCGGCAAGTGTGGGCGAAGCGCTAATGCCATGCTCGACACACGAGCCACCGCGCGGCGCAAGCGCGCGACCAAAGCAAGCCAGCGCGTTGAGCGAAGTGTCGGCGTCGAACGCCAGCCGCTCGAGAACCGGTCGCAACTGCGCGGGAATCGCTCCGCGCTGGTCTCGGGGCCACCGCGCGGCCCAGCCTTGGTCGGGCCCCAGGCTGCGGGGCGCAGCGGAAGCGGGCCAACCGCGCGCCGTCGCCGGATCGCTCACCACGTTTGCTTGGGCCCCGTTCGCGCGCGTAAACGAGAGGTCTCTTGCTTCGGTCCTCGTCCGTCAGCGGCACATCGATGTCTTGGGGCGCCTCCAGCGCGTGCCGCACGCCGCGGGCGGCGCGCGCCTGAACAAAAGCGCCGCGCGCGCGGCGCTTTTGTTTAGGCGCCGTCGCGGGCGCCCGTGCGGCGCCTCTCCGCATGTCGACGTAAATGATTTTGCTGCATCGCTTTGCGACGTTTCGACATCGGCACTCTTGACGTCGCTCGGCCGCCTGCCGCCCGCCGTCAATCGTCCGCCTACGTCGTTCCGACCGTAGGGCTGGCTTGGAGGGTTCTCGTGTCGGCCACGCCGGCAGCATGCCGACTATGCTCAAGCTTGGCGAAGCCGTGCCGAAAACCGAAGTCGCGACGATCCCAAGGGCATTCGTGATGCGTGCGGGAGGTGCCGTAGCGCGTCGGGCATACGTTGGAGTCAATAATTGGAATCGCGGTAGGGACGGCCCTCGCGGGCCCCCCCGCACAGACCCGTACGTGAAGAATTACCTCATACGGTACTTGCCTTGAGTCGAGCGCAAAATCGTTGGCAACTTCGCGCACGCCGGCCAGTCCACATGACTTGCCTATCCGGTACGGAGTCCGGTGCAAGGTATCCTGTTCGGCGTTCCTCTCGGCTGGATCCCTTCCCTCGTTCGACTCCGCGGGTGCTATAGTGCCAGAGTTGTTCGTCGTTGTTGCAGGTACTACGGACCCATGTGACGTCCCATCGGCGTGCATGTTCGCCGTGCCGTCGGAGACGTTCGCGAACCGTTCCGATTCATTGGAGAGCCACCTGAGAACGAACGCCGCGGAACTTTTGCTTACCTCACTGCTCGTAAGAATACGGCGAACTTCACCGCTGTCAATATGGCGGCAAGAGGCGTCGGAAGCCATGACCTAAAACAAGTGATGCGAAAAACGCATTTCTTGGCAGTACGCCGTAGATGGGCAAGCGGGGCGGCGGCGCGCAGGAGCCGGTCGTGCGCGCTTCGCATAAGGCCACGGCCAATCGCTCCATCCATGCCACCGTGCGCGGCCATTCCGTGAATCGAGCGAGCCAATCTGCTGGAATGCCTTCCTTCCCGGCGGCACTGCCGACGATCCCGCCGGTGATGGCCGCGGTCGTGTCGGCATCCCCGCCGCAACAAATCACGGCGGTCACGGCCGCACGAAAATTGCCGGGGTTTGCAAGCCAGGCATGCAGCACGACCGGCACTGTGTGGTAGATATAGCCGGAAACGCCGCGCTCAAGTCCCAGCGACGCCGCGAACGACTCTGTGGATGCGCCCGCGGCCACGCTCTCGGCTACCTTATGGATTAGTTCGTGCATTTCGTCCGCGCCGGGCTCGTCCAACACCCGCCGCAATTCGCTGGCAAAACCGTGGGGCTCGACCCGCGATGTTTGGCTGGCTGCACGCGCCGCCAATGCGACAGCCATTGCGCCCCATTCGGCTTTGGGATCCGTGTGCGTGACGCGCGTCGAAAGGCGTACGAAGCGCCTCAGCTCTTCAACATCGCCGATTGCTGCGCCAAGCAAGGGGCTCCGCATCGCAGGGCCATTGCCGGCGGAAAAAACGCCGCTGCGGTACGGCGGCACGCCCAAGCATAGGCGAACCGATGCCTTGAGCGTCGCCAACCCAATACCGGCAGGCGCACCCAGTAGCCATTTCCTGAGCCGCCGGCCCAGCTCATTCGCGAAGCGGTCGGCATCGTCGCCCGCAGCAATCAGCGCCTGGGCCACCATGCAGGCATGCTCCGTATCGTCGGAAACCAGTCCGCAGTTCGGGAGCAGTCGGTATTGTGTCGGCGCACCGTGTGTTTTACCGAGTTCCCCTATGGGAACCGTCGTCACGGACTGCTCATCGCTCCTTCGCCAGAACGCCAGGACTGCCGCAAGCAACCCAGTGGCAACGAGCAGGGCTTTCAAGCTGAACTGCAACCGTCGGTTCATGATCTGAGCTTAACAGCCAGATCACCGCACCTACAACAGGGCGCGGCCGCAGCAGGCGGTTGGTGTGGCCCCGATTCGTATTAAACAAAAAAACAAAATGCCCTGGTGCCCGAAGGCAACCAGCCCGGAAAAGCTGTCAGCAACTGTTCTCATGGGTGGCCGGCTCCTTTCTTGGTCGGCCGCGGGGACGGATGGTCAATTCTAAGCGCGAGTCGTCGGATCGTGCGTTCATTCCACCGCCCGCTTCCCTAGCCTGGATTCCCATAGTGCCGTATTCACCTAAGAGTCGGCCCCCCCCGATCCAACGGGGCCGGGGGGACCTTAGTCGATCGCTTTACACCATAGCGGCGCTTCAACCGAATTGAAATCGCAGGCGCTTGTTGCCGAGCCACGGAATGCGAGTGTCGGTCTTGTCAAAGCCAGCCGCGATCAAGAGCGGATGGTGCGCGCGTTTCTGAAACTGCACCACGATCGACCGCTCGTCGATGTGCAACGTCGCAGTCGCATCGATGAAGTCTCGAAACAAG